>JBARYO010000795.1:0-5680 GCA_049647905.1 Elainellaceae cyanobacterium
GGCCTGGTCTTGTTCTAAAGATTCAAGCAGGTCAGGAAGAACGTCACTCCAGTGGAGCGATAAGCTTAGTAGCTCGGTGAGGTTGTCCACGGACTCAATATATTTCTTGAGGACCATGTCGCGCTGATAGCAGGCGGTTTTCCAAGTTATAACCGGGGTCACCGACGGATTACCGTCCCGATCAGAGCCAACCCAAGAGCCAAACTTGCAAAAGTCGTAATGGGGTGGTGTCAGGTTCGGAAATGTTACGCCCAGTGCGTTGCGGAACCGTTGATAAAGCTGAGGGATAGCATCAAACAGCACCTTGTCGAAATAATGCAGCGTAAAGTCGACTTCATCTAGCACCGAGGGCTTAAACTGGTGCAGCTCATCGGTGCGCCACCATAGCCGCACCTCCTCCATTAACCGCTGCCGTACGCTCTCTACCTCAGGATTGAGCCGCTGGGCCTTGATAGCCTCTTCACTGATAGGAAGGATGGGCTCCAAGGTGCTGCCGCGCTGAGGCTGTTGACTCGCTTCTAGCAGATCAAGCTCCCGCAGAATACGGACAATTCGCCGTTGTTTACCGCGAATGGTGTGACGAACAATTTCTGTCGGGTGAGCTGTAAATACCAGACGAATGTCAAGCTGATTAATTAGAGCTTGAATGAGCTGGGGCGGGACGTTGAGCCGCTTTAGCTTGGGAAAGATGCTGTAAAACGTTCGCCCCTCACGTCGTAGAGAGAGGGTATTTTGCAAATTCTGCTCTAGCGTCTCTCCCTGGGGTTCTCCTTCATCCTCATAGAGGTGTGCCAACGCGGCATCAGAGCTAAAAAGCGACTGGAATTCTTGCCCCGACTGTTCGATCTGCTCGTGAACTGTGCGGTATTGCTGCTGCTGATCGCGCTGCTCGTAATGTTGCTCGACAATGTTGATCAGCTGAAAGTAAAGCGCAAACGCCCTTGTGACCCGAATAGCGTCATTCAGGTCTAGGTTCTCAACTAGGTTCAGTGCTTCCTGTCCGCCCACTTCAGGGGCCTGTCCTTCGGGAGAACAAAGCGCTAGCAGCTTTTGAAGTAAAGCGACAAATTCGAAGCCACACTCCTGACGCAGCACTGATTCCCAAATATCCTCCATAGCGCTGAGGCGATGGCGGAGAGACAGTTCTGTTTCCGTAGACTCAATAGCGACGTCTAGCTTGGCTCGATGCTGGGCTACAGCACTCAATCCAGAGACATCATCAGACGAATGAAGCATGGCCATAGTTGCTTAGAAATATCCTAAAACTTAGCGGAAGATAGGTAGGCTATGTGGGAGCAGCTCCGTCACTGGCGCGCCAATGACACTGGCTACTACGGCTTGACGACCGCAGTGTCACCAGAGCGGGGCAACGGTGGGGCAGCGCAGATGGGGAGCGTTACTGGGTAGCAAATCAATTGATACGATTTATCAAGACAACCGACATATAGATACTAAAAGGACTCTACTAGAAAAAATCAAGTGTGCAAATCATTTGGGGCTAAAGTTACTATCAACCGATGACAAATGCCTGAGATCTTGCCATAGGTGTCCCCAATAGCTGACGCTGCACTATTGTCGGCGCTGCATCGGATCTGAAAGGTTGAGCAGGGGAAGCCGACTGCCGCGGAACGCTTCTTCGCCAGCTTGCCCAATACCCCGCGCAGTGTCGTCCCAAGCCTTTAGACCTATAAGCAGAGCAATCACCGGAATTGTGGCAATACTGAGCATTGCATTGGATCGGTACAGCTTGTATTCCATGATGTTCACTCTGCAGTTACGGCTCTGTTGAAATATTGATGTAAGTATGAAGTGAAATGTATGAATTCTGTGACAAATCCGACGTAAATGTCGGAGCCTAGGGTAGGTATTTTATAGCTTTTCGCAGGTTTCGCAGGCTCGCAGGTTTCACAGTACAGAGAAGCCGTACGCTTACTTCATTATTGCATGATCGCTCTATGCTACGAGTGGAGTTAGTGGTTTTTCCTGCGGCTTTCGGCTTCTACTCAAGCCGGACGATGATTAATACTGATGTTCTCTGTCCCGTTGAGCCGGTCTCGACAACGGTGGGGATTTCACGAGCCGCGCCTACGCAGTATGGTTAGCAATGTCACAAACGGTTTGGGTAATGGCGCTGTGACCTCAATGGCCGCGCCGGTAACCGGATGCGACAGGCATAATCGCCACGCATGCAGCGCCTGACCCGGTAAGTTGACGCCCAGCGTTGGCCGTCTGCGGCCAGTCTTTGACCCTCGCCCAGAGCTGTAGACGGGATCGCCAACGACAGGATGCCCCATGTGAGCGCTGTGGACCCGAATTTGATGCGTCCGCCCCGTATCAAGCTGAAACTGCATCAGCGTGTACTGTCCCAAACGCTCTTTGACGTGCCAGTGGGTCAGCGCATGCCGCCCTTTTTCTATGGGCACTACTGCCATACGCAGGCGATCGCTGGGATGACGTCCAATGGGTTGGCAAATAGAGCCTTCAGAGACGCTTGGCGCACCATGCACAACGGCTAAGTACTCGCGGCGGGCTGTCTTCGCTTGAATCTGAGCCTGAAGATGGCCCATGGCGTAGTCTGTCTTAGCGACGACAATGGCTCCGGTTGTGTCCTTATCTATCCGATGAACAATGCCAGGACGCGCCACTCCACCAATCCCGCTGAGATCAGGGCAATGAGCCAGCAGGGCATTGACGAGGGTTCCAGAGGGATGGCCAGGGGCAGGATGTACTACCATCCCAGCTGATTTATTGACGATAATCAACGACTCGTCTTCGAACAGAATATCGAGGGGGATTGACTCGGGCTCCAGGGCCAAGGGCTCAGACGGTGGAATGGTCATCTGAATGCGATCGCCAGCCTGCACGGCTTGCCGTTTGGACACCGGCTGACCATTGAGGGTGACCTGCCCCGCTTCAATCAGCCCTTGAAGGCGCGATCGCGATAGGGAGACCTGCTGAGTTAGCCACCGATCAAGGCGATCGCCGGCATCTTGGGCGCCAACTTGCAAGTGGCGAGATGTGGGTTTAGCCTTGCCTGTGGGTTCGACTAACGACGTCCGCCCACCCGCTGCTGCCGCTGCGTCATCTCTCCCCATCTCATTCGTATCCACCACATACCCCGGTATACTAACTAGAGTCTAGCGTTAGCGTAATGGCGTAGTAGGCCAGCGACGTCGCAAGGGACATAGGGCACGATACGGGTACAACGCTATGAAAATTGCAATTACGGGTGCTACCGGATTTGTGGGCTGTCGGCTGGTCCAAGTTCTCCATGGAGACGGTCACGACATTGTTGTTCTGACCCGACGGCCTGAGCGGGCAAAGACGCTGTTTCCGCAGATGGCATTCCCGAGGGTGACGGCGGTAGCCTATACCCCAACGCAGGACGGTTCGTGGCAAGCCGCGATAGACGGCTGCGATGGCGTGGTCAATCTGGCTGGAGCCCCCATCGCAGAGCGATGGACCCCTGACTACAAGCAGGAAATTATCGAAAGCCGAGAGCAGGGCACTCAGCGTATCGTCGAGGCGATCGCCAAGGCAGAGAACAAGCCCTCCGTCCTCGTCAACTCATCGGCCATCGGCTATTACGGCACCAGCGAAACAGCGGCGTTTGACGAAGATAGCGCTCCGGGAAATGATTTTCTAGCCAGCGTTTGTCAGCGATGGGAGGCTGCCGCTGAGCCTGCCGCTGAACTGGGCTGCCGGGTGGTCATTTTCCGAACCGGCATTGTGTTGGGGAACGGCGGGGCGCTTGAGCGCATGATCCCGCCGTTCAAGATGTTTGCCGGTGGTCCCATTGGCAGTGGGAAACAGTGGTTCTCCTGGATTCACCGCGACGATTTCGTCAATCTTATTGTTCGCGCCCTTACCGATTCGAGCATGAGCGGCCCCTATAACGCTACGGCCCCGTCACCTGTGCGCATGCAGGAGCTTTGTCAGACTTTGGGGCAAGTGATGGATCGCCCATCTTGGCTCCCGGTCCCGGAATTTGTCTTAGAGCTAATGCTGGGGGATGGAGCCCAGGTTGTTCTACAGGGGCAGCAGGTAAACCCCAAGCGGGTGAGCGCAACAGACTTCGACTATGCTTACCCCAAAGTTGCTGCTGCGCTCAAAGACATTGTGTCCTGAAGACATAAGACGGGGCGATCGCCTTCTGAAATTAGGCGTTGGGTTGTCCTAATCTTTGGGACAGCCATCCCCAGATACCGCTGAGAATGGCCCCTCCCATGAGAATACCAATGGCGGGGGTAAAGACAGGTTCCCAAAGCCTGTACCACAAATTCAAGCCCAGGGAGAGATTAAAACTGTGGCCAATGACTGCAGTGACTAGCCAAAAAAAGCTAAACAACACAAAAAACAGGTTCGCAACCAACGCTCGATTGAGCCAGCCTAGTAAAGTATCTTTCATGAGTGACGCGGGTGTCGAATGTTGAATACCATAGTCTATTGAAGCAAAAAGGCGCGAACGTTCGCGCCTTTTTGCTCGATAGCTTATGCATTTATCTGTT
Source organism: Elainellaceae cyanobacterium (assembly GCA_049647905.1). Taxonomy (GTDB): domain Bacteria; phylum Cyanobacteriota; class Cyanobacteriia; order CAKZMO01; family CAKZMO01; genus JBCCAG01. The sequence continues at coordinate 4,509 of JBARYO010000795.1, forward strand.
GTTTCGCAGGCTTTTGAATAGCAGATAATTCGTTTGATTCTCCTTGAGACGCACCGGTCACAGCGTTTGAGACGCGGCAAGAAAGTAACGTTATGTTGTGAGAATGCCTAGAGAAAAAAGCTGTTCAGAAACGCGAGCCAAAACCAGTCGCCCATTTGGAAAACTGGGACAGTGCTCACATCAGATAAAGGCTGACCTAGGCGCTGACGTTTATATCAAGATCATCCAGGTTGTCAGGGTCGACATAGTGGCATGTCGCCTCATCAACGCAAATTAGAGCCCAGCCCGACCGGTCAATTCCCATAAAGGTATAGGATGTGTCTTGAATGAAGAAGCCCTTGTGATTACGCGTCTCAGGCTTGACGCCAACCGTATTATTAGCTTTCGTCATGGGGGGTCTCCTTTAAATTTGGTGAAAAAAACGGGAATTAAAAAGCAGAGTTATAGGGTCTGCTAATCACTATCTTGATGAAAGCTTATCATTCAAGGCTTGTACTTTGTATTAACTTATCTTGAGCTGCGTTACGTCTCTTCAAAAACAATACAGCCTTTCAGCAGCGACGTACTGAAAGGCTGTATGTCTGATTGAGTTGTGCTTGCGTTATCCGCCTAGGACAGTGGTCCGCCAAATTTAGACCAAAAATTCACGCTTCAAACAGCCAGCCGTAGACACGCTTGAGGGCCGGCCATTCAGGGCGGCGGGTTATGCCGTCCTCGAAGTTCTTTTTTAGCTCTTGGCGCAATTCCGGGACCGCTGATGACACCTGCTGAGCCACGTCAACATGCTGACGCACACCCTTGCGATCGGTCTCTAGCATGGCGATCGCCAAGTTGACCCGTGCCTGTGGATCTTCAGCATGGAGCTTGACGGCTTTCTGAGCAGCCTTGAAAGCCGCGTTGGGTTTTTCCGCCAACAGATAGAGCCAAGACAGGCAGGTCCAGGCCGGGCTGTTTTTGGGCGCGCGATCGCAGATATCCTTGAAGGTTGGAATCAGCGTTTCTACTGCTTCACCATCCCCGTAGCGCTTCAGGGCGGCATCGAAATCCGTTTCGGTCGTTTCAGTCGTTTGAGTCATCTGGTGGTCAGCAGAATAAGGGAACGGTTTTAGCTGTTGGGGTACGGCATACTTACCCCAGCAGCCCCTAAGCAGGACAATATCGCGCTATGAGCT
>JBARYO010000796.1:0-10120 GCA_049647905.1 Elainellaceae cyanobacterium
AGTCGAAGTCTATTGGGGGATGCGTTGGAACTGCCGGGACTAAGCGATGCGATTATTCAGGTCAGACAGCATATAGAGAACACGGCCCAAGGTGTGAAGCAAGACTTGGCAACGGCTGCTGACGGGATATCGTCTAGCATTACCACCACGCTTTCAGCGACGACAGCGCGAGCGGTTCAGTCGCTGGACTACACCGTCGCCCAAGCAGAAGGGGTCACCAACGGAATTGCTCATGAGCTGTGGCATATTGTGGCGGCTGATTTTGGGCGATGGCTAGGTCATCACCCTGTTTTGGCCTGGCTTTTAGCGCATCCCCTAGTTACGCTTGGCCTTGGGGTGGTAATCGTTGTGCTCGTGGGAGGACTAATTCAGGCCATGGCGCAGCTTGCGCAGCGGGGCTGGACGGCCTTGCTCAATATCCCCCTTTATCTCATTCGCCTCAGCGTCAAGGGTCTTAGATATCTGTTGCGCCGGACAATGGTGGGGATCGGCGACTGGTACCGCCGGTACAGCTCATCTCGACCCATGTTGAATACCGTAATGTCTTCGCCCCTCGCCCCTCAAGAGGAGCCCATGAGTAATGCTGCTGCAGTATCAAATGGTCATTCGTCTTGCTTACGTAACGAAGACCCCACTCATTTACTGGATGCTGCAACGCTGACAGATATTCAGAATGCGCTTCAGCATCAATCGCAGGTCACCGACGATCGCCAGCTGCTGGAGGTGCTGAAGCGCTTGGAGTACTTGGGGCAAGAGCAAACCCTGGCGCTTCAGCACCTAATCTCTTTACTGGAGAAGCGCGCGTCTTCGCAAAAGACCCACGGCTAGGCCAGTACCCTCGTTTCCCACCGTTGGCAGACAGATATCAGGCTCCAACAACAACTCCACCGTTGGGATGCATGACCTGACCTGTCATGTAAGATGCGCCGTCCGAGGCGAGAAATACAAAGCAGGATGCCACTTCAATCGGCTGTCCTGGTCGTTTCATTGGCACTTCTTTACCAAATCCTTCGACGTCTTCTGCCGGGAAGGATGCAGGAATAAACGGTGTCCAAATCGGCCCAGGCGCAACACCGTTGACGCGGATACCCTTTTCCAGCATTGGCTTGGCTAGCGATCGCGTAAAGGCAAGGATGGCTCCTTTTGTAGTTGAGTAGCTCAGCAAAGCAGCATTGCCTTTGTAGGCGTTGATGGATGTCGTGTTGAGGATTGAGCTGCCCGGCTTTAGGTGGGGGATAGCAGCCTTGACCAGATAAAACATTGAGTAAATGTTGGTGCTGAAGATGCTGTCGAGCCGTTTAGCGTCAACGTCGCTCAGGTCATCTTCCTCAAGGTACTGCTCTGCCGCATTGTTTACCAAGATGTCGAGCTTGCCTAACTCACTGACGGTCTTTTCAACAGCGGTCTTACAAAATGGCTCGCCACTGATGTCCCCGGCAATGGTTAAGCATCGCCGCCCATAGGACTGCACCGCTTCCTGAGTTACCTTGGCATCCTCATGCTCGTCGAGATAGACAATAGCAACATCTGCCCCTTCCTTCGCGTAAAGCACCGCTATTGAGCGGCCAATACCACTATCGCCGCCCGTAATCAGTGCAACTTTGTTTTTTAATAGGCCGCTGCCACTATACTCTGGGCTATCGTAAATGGGCTGAGGCGTCATTTCTGACTCTACAGCGGGTTTCCGGTCTTGAGCCTGAGCTGGAATGTCGTCTGCTGAGGGTAACCCCATATTCGTTTCCTTCGAGATGTGTTGACCCTTAAGACGATATCGACCCAGGCTTTGCCTTTAATCAACCTTAAGTCATCTTCCCAAGACGATATCCCTCGTACTAAGGAGGGATTTGTAGCTGCCCAGATGGCCCACAAAGCCGCTTGGGCCGTCAGTACAGGCGATATAGTGGAGACCTAACGCTGTCGCAAACGGTACCGATTTGCCTATCTGACCATGTCTCCAATTCTGCTGATTGCAGCTCTTTTGATCTCTTTCTTCATCTTTACCTGGCTCTTGCGAGTTGTGCGAGCAACGGTGAGTACGGCCCTGACAATTGCTCTGATTGCCCTGGTTCTCCAGCTCATATTCGGTATCGGTCCCCTAGACCTTTGGCGGCAGTTCGTTGAGTTCTGGCAGGGCTTGATCGGTATTGGCTAGCGGACTTAAGCTATTGCGCTCAGGTGATGTGCCAGGACCGCAGGGCTTGAACTATGCCCTAAGATGGGCTGACGCCTGCGAGAGGCCCCAGCACCTGTTGGATTTCTTGGGGAAGCTGGCGCATAATCTTTCCCTTGTCTCGATCGACGGCCACTAGGGAAACGCGGGCGGTCACATGGAGGATTGTCGACGAACTACTGCCATCAAGGGACTGAATCTTGTAATCCCAGTTCAGACGAACCCCGTCAATGTTTTCCATGCGGGTTCTGACGATTGCCGTCATGCCAAGGTGCAGGGCACGATGATAGCGAATCGAGAGGTTAACCACGGGTAGGTCACAGCCCAGTGCCACCAAGTTAGAAAAATCAATTCCCAGCGATCGCAAATATTCCACGCGGGCCTCTTCCAACCAAGCGACATAGCTGCCATGCCAGACAATACCGGCATAGTCGGTGTGATGAGGCTGAGCCCGAACAGGGTAGTCAAACCAAGCCTGTCCCATGGTGGGTTGGGCCGGTTGAATGGCCGGGGACGAATGCTCATCAGAAAGCTGAGGTCTCATACCAATAGAAGTCCTTCAATACGCTAAATTACAAATTTTAGTTACAGGCTTTTGAGGCTGCGCAACGCCAGTAGAGCCGCTGTGCCCAGCGGTGAACCTGTCAAATAGACGGGTAGATGCCGTATGATTTATTGAACATAAGAGTTGCCTCTTATTGAGTACGCCATCTTGTGAAGTGAGTCACCTATCATATGATAACCCTAAGGCATTAGGGACTACTCTATTAGTCCATGCGGTTATGTGACTGTTGTGCAGTCCAGACCGCCTAACTGCAGAGCCTTTACGCCAACAATCCAGCCAACAATCCAGCCAACAGCCCAGCCAACAGTGCTGCCTATATCGTCATATTGCCCTACATAGGATTCTCTTACTGTGACTTCTAATCGAGCTAAGCTCCAAGCGCTCATCGATACGATTGACTCAGCATTCGGGGAGTCATCGACGCCTGAGGCACAGGCCCGACAGCAGGAGGCGATCGCCCAAATGCGACGCTACTTACTTGAGCAGCAGCAGGAGGGAGGCAAATCACAAGAGGCCACAGCACAGCAGGTTTTACAGGCGGTTGTGCAGGAAATGAGCTATCTGCGCAGCAATATGATCCAGCCGCTGCGAGAGGAGATCACCCAGCTGCATGGAGAGCGTAAGCTGCTTGCCGATGACCTGCGCCAGCTGCAGCAGCGCCAGCAGCAGATCAAAGCATCGCAGCAGCAGGAAGCACAGCAAAAAATGCTTCAGGACTTCATGCAGTCCTTGATGGTGCGGCTCCAAGACCAGATGACTACCCAAGTGGTACAGGCCATCACCCTTATGCAGCCGCAGCTGTCCGCTGGTTCGCCATCAGCTGACGGAGTACCTGCGACAGGCTCAGCGGAGCAAGCAGAGCAGCTTCGCGCCCTGCAGGCAACATCTAATGAGCTAATGCTCAAGATGGATTCAACGCTGCGGGTCGTCTTTGATTCGCTGCAAACAACTGTCGACAGCTATCGAGAGTCCCTTGGTCAAGGGCTTGAGAAAATGCACAGCCTTGGGCAGCAGGGGGAAACGCTGTTCGCAGCCCTCGTCAATCGCTTGGCCAGCCAGCTGGGGCGCGAAGCCTCTCAGTATCTCAGCCAATCCCTATCCGCCGAGTGGGAGGCATCTCGCCTTGATAAGACCCGCCCATTGTCGGGTGATTGGCAAAGCGCTCGGCCCTCTATGCCCCAGCCGACTACTGGCGCTTCCACAGATGCCGATATGGATGCTGACATAGATGGCGGTGTAATTGCGGGCAATCCGTTTTCAGAAGGTGCGCCAGATGTAACCGCCACTGCCGACGCAAGCGCGATATCTGCTGATCAGATCGACCAGCTGCTGCGTCAAAACCTGCCTCAGACGGCATCAAGCACCTCTGATGAGGCTGACACATCTCTTGCGCCAGACCCAAACCAGATTGATCCAGATGCGCTAATCGACCAAATTCTTCAGGATTTAGAAGCGGACATTAGCGCGATTGGCGAGGGATTGGATCTAAACCTGGATGCTGTTGACTTAGCATCGGATGAGACATCCACCACTGACACCCCAGACGAGGCGATCGCACTATTTCAGCTCGGCGATGAGGGCGTTACCGTAAATGAGTCGGCAGAGCCTTCTGGCGAGCGCTTTGATGCGAGCCATCGATCCGGATCGGATGAGGAGTCCCTCTCCGAAGATCTCCCCCCAGATGACTCTTCATCTGGTGACGCGCCAGAAACGGATACTGTAACAGAAGAGCAGCTTAGCGTCTCGGGCCAAGGAGATGGTCCAGCATCTAACGACGAAATTGCCTCGTTTTACGCGGAGTTTCAGGCCGCAACGGAACTTCCACCCGAGGGTTCAGACTCTAGTTTAGAAAACGATGCCGATGGAGAACCCTCAGCACCTGAGCAGGCTTCTTTGTTGGGGCAACCATTGGCAGCAGAGAGCAGCCCACCCTCAGTTGACACCATCAATCGGTTGTCAGATTTAATTGACACCGACCTGCTGATGCAGATGGGCGCAGAGGATGCATCGGGAGTGAGCAGCCCTTACACTATGGCCTCTCTTGGTGAAGATTTACTGCCAACAGTTAGTGACGCCACCCCACCCACCGCCAATCTCGATATCAATCTTGACCAGCTAACCGCCGACCTGTCTCGCATTGAGGGTGCGCAAGCTGGTGATTCGGAGACCAGGGCTGCTGTCTCGGGGTTCTTGTCGCCAGATGACGACTTTTTCGCCATTGAGGAATCAGAAAGCGAGAGTGACGTACGGCTAGAGCCTATGCCCGATACAGTAGAGGAGTCGTCGCAAGCCCCATTTGCTGCCGCCCCCGAACCGGAGCCGGATGTGGTCGATGGCGAGGATAGCGCCAGTGCGCCAATCTCTAGTGCACCAATATCCAGTGAGCCAATATCCAGTGAGCCAGATCCCAACGATCCCCTATCTGACGAGCTAGCATCCAGCGAACAAACTGTCTCTGACCCGAGTCAGCCGGATACCCGTTCCGAAACCAGCATGGTCGATACCGACGATCTAATCGACGATGATCTCATTGATGATGCCGCGATCGATGAAATTGCGGCCTTATTTGCTGCCCTTGAACGCACAGAAGATAGTCCATCAGGGCGTTCTGCGATCGCAGAACAGACCCTAGCTGATTTGCTAAAGCCTACTTCAGACAGCACATCAGGAAGTAGCCTGTCAGGAAACCGAGGGAACAGTACATTAGGACGTAACGTATCATCTACCTCAGGCCCATCGGCTAGCAGCGATTCGGCGAACTCTGAGCAACAGGAGGCGGGGTCAGGGGATGACCAAAAAAAAAAGTAGCTGGCCCTATTAGTTGGGCCATTCAGGGGGCTGGAGATACGGCGAGTCAAAAATCTAATCTCCAGATGCCGCCTGGTCGGCGTCTCTTCCCGCAGTTGGCGCGCTTGGATGCGGTCACGGCTGGCGCACCAGAAGCATCCCGGACTACTGCCAACAGCGCCCAACCTCAGGCTCCCCCGTCAATAGATGGGGGCAACAAGCCGAGACCTGCGTGGTTTCTAGGTTTGGATATTGGGACATCTGGTCTATCTGCTGCACTCGTCAATCAGACCACCGAGCAGCTGATTCCAGTATTTTGGCAGCAGGCTGAATCAAGTCAGTATTGGTTCCGCTGGCCAATTGATCGCGTCGCTGAACCAGCGAATGAGGGCTTTGCTCCCTCAGCTGCAGATCCTACCGCCAAAGCTGCTGTCTTGTGCCAACTCAAATCTGCTTTGGCGCTTCCATTACGTCGAGATATGGCAGGCACGGTAGAGCATTCGGCGGAATTTGAACCAGCTTATCGTCCTCTAACCCATATTTTAGAGCCCCTCAATCCTAATCGTTCCACAGCACCAACGGCAAACCAACCCTGGACCTGCGGTGGGCTCGATCTCGACGAAATGCAGTTTGCTGCCGCCATGGGGCAGCTCTGCGGTATTGGGGTTAGCTATCCTGCCGGATGGCCAGATCGATACCGGACTAACATCCAAAACGCCATTTTGGAGGCTGGCCTTATCTCACAGCCCAGTGCCATCTACGCGGTTGAGGAAGCGATCGCCGCCGCAACGGCCTGTCTCCAGTCACCAAACAATGGAAGCGATGGCAACGGCGACGGAGGCAGTCCCTCCGCCTCGCCTCCAAGGCTGAGGAGCCGTCTCCCCTATACCGTAGATCCCGAAGGTGTTGCCTTCGTGCTCAATGCGGGGGCCAGCACCACAGAACTCGCGCTAGTAAATCTCACAGCTTTAGCTCAAGGCAAGCCGTCTGTCTTAGCCTCTCGGACCCTCGCTTATGCAGGACAAGCCTTGGACCAAGACCTTCTCGTTCACCATCTCTACCCCCAACTGCAGGGGTCGTCTTCAACGGACGTAGAGCAGGTGTTGCATCAGCTGCAGCTTGACCATGTCGATCAACCCCAGCTCGGTCAGCCCGATGTGATCAAGCGACTGCGGCTCCACCTGCGCCTATGTAGTTCTGTTCCCGGCCAGCAGCTTTTGGCGATCGCCCAGCAGATCAAACATGATCTCCAAACCCTGCCCCAAAGCAGGTATACCATCGCCCAACACCACGGCCATGTGACGCAGGATGCGTTTGGACATCACATTTTGCTGCCTTATATCCGATCGCTGACGCAGCAGGTTCAAAGTCTTGTAGAACAGACGGCCCTTTCGCCACAGTCGGCTCGGTATATTATTTGCTCCGGTGGAACAGCCACAATGCGTGTGATCCATCTGTGGGTGCGGCAGTGTTTTCCAGAGGCTGACCTGCTCTTTTCCCCGTCTATAGAGAGGCTTGAGGCGACTGAGCTAGAGACAATGTCATCCGCTTGGCTCGGAAGCCAGGTTGGGTATGGATTAGCACGCTTACCTCTATTTTTTCAGTCAGCCGCCGAGTCGACAGAAAACACTATCTAGCAGCGCTGTCAGCCGGTAACCTTGCAGGGGTTGTTCATCAGACCCGTCATCCGTGTCTTTACAGAGGTCTACGGCGTATAAAGAGTCGGTGAAGCCGTTTCCTAAGCTGTATTGCCAAGGGTATTTACGTATATCCTCTGATAAGCGTATCGCTAATGCTACCAGCAGTAGTCGAAGCGGCTTTCATCTACCCCTTGGAGATTTGATCGTGGCGATGTTCTTCAACCCCTCTCCTCCATCCCCGCTCCATCCCACAGCTCAACTTAACAATGAGGTTCCGCTGTCCTCCCATCTTTCCGTTTCTAGTCGAGTCAAGCGATGGATCGATATTTTAGGGGCATTGCTAGGTTTGGCGATCGCTCTTCCAGTGGGGATCGTCATCGCCGTGGCAATACAGCTTGATGACCCTGGACCAGTATTCTACCGCCAGACCCGCTGCGGCCTCCATGGCGCGTTATTTCAGATGTGGAAGTTTCGCTCAATGGTTGTTGATGCCGATCGGCTCAAGAGCAGCATCAACAATCAGGCAACAGGCTGCATCTTTAAAAATGACTGCGACCCCCGCATCACGAGAATAGGCCGTATTCTACGCAGAACAAGCTTGGATGAGCTTCCCCAGCTGTGGAACGTGCTTCGCGGGGAAATGAGCTTGGTCGGAACCCGGCCCCCGACGCCGGACGAAGTGAGTCAGTATGCCCCGATTCACTGGCAGCGGCTTCAGGTCAAGCCTGGGATTACGGGGGAATGGCAGACCAATGGCCGCTCCCTTGTGAACGACTTTGAAGACATTGTCAAACTGGATTTAGCCTATCAAGACAAATGGTCTATTCAGTATGATCTGCACCTGATTTGGAAAACGATTTGGGTCGTGGTGCGCAGCACCGGAGCGTATTAGAGGCGACGTCGCTTTGGGCTGGCTAGCAAGAATGCTCAACTACGACTACTACCTGGCCTGTTGATTCGCTCAAGAGACCTAATATATCTAACCAGCAGTAGGTTACTTTCTGTAGTCTCTGGTAGACAGTAGGGGAGTGATTTAAACCCTCCTGTCCATGAGCACCCCAGCGATTAATCTGCCCACCTGGATTACAATTTCAAGGCTGATTGGCATCCCCATCATTCTAGTCCTGCTGCTACAGCCCACGCCGACGGCCCGCTGGTGGAGCGTTGCTATTTTTTTGATAGTGGCAGGAACAGACTGGTTGGATGGCTACTTAGCGCGGAAGCTAGACCAAGTTACAGACCTGGGTAAGCTCCTAGATCCGCTGGTGGATAAGCTGCTAACGCTGTGCGTTCTGCTGGCCCTAATTGAGATGGGTTTGGTTCCAGCCTGGGGCGTCAGCATCATTCTGGCGCGGGAGCTGGCGATCGCGGGCTGGCGGGTCAATCGCACCAAGATCAGCGGGGCTAACATTTGGGGAAAGCTGAAAACCGTGAGTCAAATCGCGGCGATCGCCCTGCTGCTTGCGCCGCTGCCCCCCGTGGGAAACACCGTCGCCGTCGTCACTTTCTGGGCCTCTGTAGCCCTGACGGTGGTTTCTGGCATCCTTTACGTGCTTCCATCACCGTCACCGGCAGAGGCGTCAGGCTAGCCCTTCACGGATCATCTCGTCTAGGCTGAAATCCATATCAGAGCTGCCCCGTTCAGATGGGCGGTAATCGTTTTGGAATGAGTCTTTCAACCCTGATATGAGATCGTAGGTTGGGGCCCAGTCGAGATCATCTTTAGCGCTGTGGATATCGGTGAAGAAATGCTGGACCCGTAGCGGAAACGCCTTGCGCTTGCCAAAGTCAAAGCTGCTGGGATCGTAGTGAAACAAAGGCGCATCCTCAGGCGCTTTCCCAGCCGCCGCCGTACAGGCTCTGGCTAAGCCGTCAAACGTAACCGCCCGCTCCCCAGAAATGTTGTAGATCTTCCCTTTGGCGCGATCGCATCCCAACGCCGCCACCATCGCGGCAGCTAGGTCATCCACATGGCCAAGCTGGGTCATATGCATCCCATTGCCTGGAACTGGGATGGGGCGATCGCGCACGATGCGATCAAAGAACCAGGCTTCCAGGTCGTTATAGTTTTGGGGACCATAGATATACACGGGCCGAATCGAGGTAAAGGGAAGCCCTTGGTCGGCGAGATAGACCTCAGTATGGTGCTTCCCAATATGGCGGCTGTTCGGGTCAACGGTGTCCCCTTCCACATGGGGCATTTGGTCAGACTGCTGATATACCCCGGCAGAGCTAACGTAGATCAGCTGCTGAAAGTTGCCGTCTAAGGCTTCAACCAGGGTTTGAGTGTCGCTCAAGCTGCGGCCATTGTTGTCGAATACAGCATCGAACTGCTCACCAGATAGCGCCGCCTTGACGGCCTCGGCGTCTTTGCGATCGCCGTGAATCTGCTGCAAATCGGGGTGTGGTGCTGCCGCGTTGCCCCGGTTAAACAACACCACCTCGTGGCCCAGCTCAACCAATCGCTTGACGAGGCATACCCCAATAAAGCGGGTGCCTCCCATAATCAGTAGCCGCATGTGCCTTCTCCCACAAAATGATCCCAAGGTCTGCGGGTATTGTACTGGGAGACGGATCCTGCCGGGAAGAATGCCCTTAGCTTGGTAGGCGATTGGCGATCGCTACGCGCCGCAGATTATCCCCCACAAATTACCCGTCGCATCTGCTTCATGTTAGTCGGCAGATCGAGGCGCATGGCCTGCTGAACAATCGCGCTGGGGACGGGAAAGCTAGGTGTTGCTTTGACGGAGTAGGTCAGGAGGGTGCCTTGACCGTAGTCCTGGAGTTCTAGAGTGGCGGAAAAATCTTTGAAGGTGCCCCGCTCCATGACGAATTGCAGCCGCTGGCTCGTCTGGTTGATTCGCTCAGAGACGTTGAGGTGAATTTCGGCTTCGGCGGTGAAGAACAAAAACGCTTTGCGAGCCAGCTGATAGAGTCGCTTCTTCCCTTGGCTAACGC
>JBARYO010000797.1:0-9546 GCA_049647905.1 Elainellaceae cyanobacterium
CGGCTATCTCTCTATAGGCTCTAGAGCCTGAATCAAATGCAATTATTGTTTGTCCTGCTAGATTTTGGTAGGTCTATGTCTCTATGGGTATTTTTCCTTTAGAGCCGTCATGGGCTCAGCGATTCTGATTGCGTTTATTTCGTTTCAAACTAATTCAAATTCATCTATGACGAATTCACCTGATTCACGCGTACGGCAGCATGATGGCATCAGAAATGGGTTAAATAGATCTAATTTAAGCATGACGCAGATTAGTAATAAGCATGTCATTGAACCCCTAGGGGGCATATCAACGATTGGGGACCAACAAGAGTACCGGCATGGTGCCAATCTTCTTGATGCGTTTGAGTCATGCGCTGAACGCTACGGTGGCAAAATCGCTGTTGACTTTCAGGGCGAAACGCTGACTTACAGTGCCCTACTGCAGCAAAGCAATCAACTCGCCAATGCCTTGAGCCAGCAGGGTGTTGGGCCAAACAGCACTGTTAGTCTTTGCCTAGAGCGGGGTCTTGATGCCGTACTTGGCCTGCTCGCCATTCTACGTATAGGGGCAACCTATATTCCCCTCGACCCATCCTACCCACAGGATCGGTTGGCATTTATGCTGTCCGAGTCCCAGCCAGATATTGTTCTAACCGATAGCCTAATCCAGCTGCCGGATCATCAGGCTAGGTCAATCTATCTAGATCAGGAGAGGGCTGCTATCCAGGCTTATCCGACGACACTCCAGGTACAGCCTGAAAATCCTGCGGCTTTAGCCTACATTATGTACACCTCAGGCTCAACGGGTAAGCCCAAGGGGGTGCAAATGCCTCGGTCGAGCGTGGCGTTTTATCTGAAGGCAATTGGTGATGTATTGGCCATCCAGCCTGATGACATTTATCTCCACGTCGCTTCATTTTCTTTCTCGTCGTCAATCCGGCAATTGCTCGTGCCGCTCAGCCAAGGGGCAACAGTAATTTTAGCGAGCCAGCAGCAGGCTAAAAACCCCATGGTGCTGCTGGAGCTGATGCAGGAAAAAGGCATCACCGTCTCTGACACTGTGGCCTCAGTGTGGCGCTCTGTTCTTCAGGCGGTCAAGTCTCTCGACAACAGTAGACGGAAGGATTTGCTCACCAACGCTTTAAGGCTGATTTTGCTGTCAGGTGACATCACGGCTTGCTCTGTGCTGCAGCACGTGAGACAGCAGTTGAGCAATCGCCCCAAAGTTGTGAACATCTACGGTCAAACCGAAACGATCGGCGTTTGCGCCTATCCTGTGCCGGATGATTTTGACCGGACAGAGGGGTACGTACCCGTTGGCTTTCCCTACGAGCACAATCGTATCTATGTCCTTGATGAGGACATGCGGCCCGTACCTCAAGGTGAGATTGGTGAACTTCACGTGGCGGGAGGCTGTCTGGCCCAGGGGTATCTCCATCGCCCTGAGAAAACAGCAATGCAGTTTGTCCAAAACCCCTGGGTCAATGAGGTGAACCGCAAGTCTGAGGCCCACACCAGTACCGACTTTAGCCGCCTCTACAAAACAGGAGACTTGGCCAGACAGCTACCAGATGGCTGTCTGGAGATGCGAGGGCGGGCCGATTTTCAGGTCAAGCTACGGGGAATGCGGGTTGAGCTGGGCGAAATTGAGCGGACGATTGAGCGCTGCGCGATCGCCAAGGAAGCTATCGTATTGGCGAAAGAAGATCAACAGGGGGAAAAGCGGCTTGTGGCCTACGTGGTCCCCCAGACCCACAGTGCATCACTGCCACAGCGAGAGTTCGCGGCTCAAGTGCGAAAAACCCTGAAGGAAACCCTGCCAGACTATTTAGTTCCAGCACTGATCGTGTCACTGGAGGCGCTTCCCCTGACGCCCAATGGCAAACGCGATCGCCTTTCGCTCCCTGAGCCGGATTGGAGCAGCCTTAGCACCAGCAGCGCCACAAGCGCTGAGCCTGCTGATGAGGTCGAGTCAGCGCTGCAGTCGATATGGACAGCGCTATTTGGCTTCACGCCAGGTTTGGAAGACAGCTACTTCGACCTGGGTGGGCATTCTCTGATGGCCGTGCAGCTGTTTGCCCAAATGGATCAGCAGTTCGGCTGTAAACTGTCCTTCAACCACCTGCTAGATCATCCAACTATTAAAGCAATGGCAGCCTATATCCGGGCTGGCCACCGCCAAGACAAATCTGCCATCATAGTGGCACTACGCCCAGAGGGCAGCAGACCCCCCCTCTTTTGCGTCCACGGTATTGGCGGTGCGGCAGTATATTACCGTAGCATGCTTCCCTTCCTCCCCCCCGATCAGCCCTTGTACGGCGTTCAATCCTGCGGCTTTGACGGCATCGATGCACCTCTACGCCAGGTTGAAGACATGGCGGAACTGTATATCAAGGAGATTCGCAAGATTTATCCTGAAGGGCCGCTTTACCTTTTGGGCCATTCCTTCGGCGGTTTGGTCGTTTACGAGATGGCCCGGCAGCTCGAGCAGCAGGGCGATCGCCCTGCGTTGGTTGCTGTCGTAGACACAAAAACCCCAATGTTGGCAAAAACGAAGCCGTCTTTGGTGCGCCTCGTTAAGACCATTGGCAAGAATCTGTGGACGATGCCTCCGGCGGAGAGCAAGTGCTATTTAGTTGATAGCGCTCAGTGGTACTACAAAAAACGTAAGGTTGTCCAAGACCGAGAGTATGCGGAGTCACTTAAGCGGAAGAACGCTCACATTCCGATGATGAACGTGCTGGAACCCAACTATAAGGCACAGGAAAGCTATACTCCTGGCCCTTACGGTGGTGACTTGATTGTCTTTCGGGCCTCCACCCAATCACCCCGCTCGGCCCACCAATGGAACTTGGGTTGGGAAGAGCTGATACAAGGAAATATTGGGGTATATCCCATCTTTGGTACCCACGAGGGCATTATGAAGGAACCTAACGTTGGGCCATTGGCCTATTCGTTGATCCAGTACTTGGGGGAAGCCGCTCCAGGTAAATAAACTGTAGAGACCTGTTAATCGCGACCTTTGGCGTCGCTATTAACAGGCATGGCTTAAAGCTGGCGTTGCCAAAGTTGCAGAGTTTCGTCAGCGCTGCCGCTAGCGATCCAGGTGCCATCAGGGCTAAAGGCGATCGCAGTGATGCTCCAGTCGTGACCTAGCGTGGTCAGTCGCTCGATGGCTCCGGGTCGCCTCAAGAGCTCACCCTCTAGCGGCTTGTCGGCCTGATCTGGCATGCCCCAGAGATAGATCTGCGCATCTTCGCCGCCGCTAGCCAGGAAATGCCGAGAGGTGCTGAGAGCCGTTACCGAGCCGCTGTGGGCAGAAATGGTGCGAAGCTTCGTCATGGCCACGATATCCCACAGCTGAATTTGTCCTCGGCTGTCGCCAATGGCGAGGACGTCCCAGTGAGGCAAGACTGCTGTGGTCGTGATGGGTAAGCCGATCTGCAGCGTATTGACCAACGCTGCCGTCTTCAAATTCCAAAATCGGACTGTTCCATCAAAGCTACTGCTGAGTAGGGTGTTGTGGTTAGGGCTAATGGCGAGACCGCTAATTTGCACCTGATGCTGCCGCCAGCTCTCAATCACAACGCCGTTTTGGGTATCCCAAAGCTGCAGCGTACCGTTTGCCCCGCCGCTAACCAATAGTCCAGGAATAGCGGCGAATGCACTGAGGCCCCACTCCGGACTCACCCATAGTGACTGCCGCGAGTAGTCGACCAAAGACCATTGACAGAGGGTTCCGTCATCACTGCTGCTGAGGAGGGTCACTTCGCCTGCATCGATCTGCAGGGCCGTGATGCGATCGCGGTGTCCATTCCCAAACCAGGAATTTTGTAGGGTTTGAAGCCGCTGGCCCTGCCATGTCCAAATTTGGATGGTGCGATCGCTGCCGCCGCTGATTACATAGCCATCGCTCACGGCGATCGCAGTAACGGCACCCCGGTGCCCCGTCAGGACATGGCGGCAGCGCCAAGGCTTGAATGAATCAGGGTGTTGCTTTGGGGATTTCTCTAGGGGTTGGGCGAAGGACTGGGCCATCGCGTCTTCCGGCTGGTCTTCTATGGGCGTCACTGCGATCGCCGGAAGAGCCTGCAAATCAGCCAAGACAGCTCCTGCCGTCCGATAGCGCTGCCGGGCCGGGCGAAGCAGCGTTGTCAAAATTTGCTCTAGACCTGGGGCAATCGGCGTCGGCAAACAGGCTTGCCAGCGTTGACTATCGAGCCTGGCATACAGATCAAAGGGGGTAATCAGGGTCAAAAGCTGCACACAGATTAGCCCAAGGCTGTATAAATCACTGGCAAAGGTCGGCTGGGCAAGAATTTGTTCAGGAGCGCCATACTCGGCGTTTCCCGATGGCGCTGTGTCAGACATCGCGCTCGGGCCAACAAGAACAGCCGCGCCAAAGTCTACAAGCCAGGGCCGCTGACGCGCCACGCAAATAATATTTTGAGGTTTGACATCTCGGTGAATCACGCCGTGGCGGTGTACGGCCTGAAATACCGGCAGTAGGTCTTGTAAAAGCTGACGCACCTGAGCCTCGGTAGAGGGAGTTGCCTGGGCAAGCCGATGGGCCAGGGAAACGCCGTCGATAAATTCCCACAGGAGGTAGTAGCCACTAGACTGGACCTGCAGATCTAGCAGCTGAGGAATTTGGGGATGACGGCTGAGCTGACGGAGCCGTTGACCATACTGCCGAAACGCCCCAGAGTCATCAGCTGCTTCCGCCATCTGACTGCGCTGAATCACCCGCAGGTCACCTGATGAGATATCTTGACCTAGCCAGGTCTGCCCGGATGTGTGCTTCCCTAACAAAGATAGCGCCCGGTAGCGGTTTGCTAGGGTTAGCGGTGCCCCGCAGGAGCGACATTGTGCCGCATCTGATGGATTTTGCGGTGCAGGGCAAGCCGGATTCAGGCAATAGCAGCAGTGGGCCAATTCGGGATGTCGTTATCGAGAGAGTGGTATCTAGTAAACGCGCACTTGAGACACGGCGATCGCGCCTGAGAAACAAACGTCGATGTCTGAACCGGGGTCTCTAGGGCGCTGGCTATACTCCCCAACATACCGAATAGCGTCGTGGTCTAGCTGATAATCTGTTGGTAGCGGCTGACTACAAGCGGGGCAAAAGATAATATCTGGCGTTGGAGCGGCAGCGCTGACCGAGGGCAAATTGACGTTCCAAAATGTTCCCGGCTCAGGAGGCTTGTTTAGCAGAAGCGATAGCACCTTTGCGGTGCGCTGTGCCGCCACATCCCAATCTATGGGCTGTCTCTTGTTGATGTATTGGGAAATGGCGATGCCGGGAACCCGATGCAAAAGTCCTTCCCGTACGGCTGCGACCGTTCCCGAGACATGGACATCGGCTCCCATGTTTCCCCCCGCGTTGATGCCAGAGAGAATATATTTGGCGTTGGGCACCAAGGCATTGACGGCAACGCGAGCGCAGTCCGCAGGCGTCCCATCTAGGGCGATGCTCTCCTCCGAGCGGCGGTCAATGGCAATGGGGCGATGGCGAGTAAGCTGGTGGCTGCAGCCTGAATGGGGCCGCTGAGGGGCAACGGTAACGGCCTGGGTTACGCCGTAAAGGGCCAAAGCCTGTCGCAGCGCTTGAATACCGGGCGCGTCGATGCCGTCGTCGTTCGTCAGTATAAAGGTCATTCAGCCTGAACCCTATCCCATGGTGTACCGCTCGATCTTATCGAAAGTGAAGATCCTCAGCAGTGGCTATAGCGATCGCTTGAAAATGAGAGGCTCTTCTGGGGATAGCGATCGCACCTGTGGGGTCAAATCCAGCCAGGGCGGGAGCTGACCCGGCTGAAATGTCCGGCTCATCACAACGTAGATTGACGTTTGGTCTGGGGCAATACCCGCCGCGACAACATCATCCCAGCGCTCAGCGGCCACAGTATCGGTGATATGCCATTGGTCGTCTCGCCACTGGAACTGACGCTCAAATTGAAACGGTGCCGCAGCCTTACCTGTAATCAGCACCTTTTGCAGCAGCCGACGCACCAAATTGGGGAAGAACCGCCCTACCGTCAGCATCACTATTCGCAACACCATCAGCTTGAGCGGCGTCATTTGCGTCTGTTTGGCCCATCCCAAAGCGCCGCTGATGGTGATGTGCTCGTCTTCTACCGCGATGGGGTAATGCCCCACCAAATGCCCCACCGCATTTTTCGTGTCACCGTTGGCCTTGACCTGCAGCGACATCTGGGTATCGGAGACCACGAGGCGATCGCCCCGAAACAGCTTAAATGCGCCGCCCTTGTTTAATGCGACATAGAGCGTCGTATCAGCCCGGCGCTCCACCAAAATTCGCGCCTCCGGGAGCCACAGCCGCTCTTTGGGCAGCGGCAGCCCTGGTCGCTCCTCCGCAAAATCGCGCCAAGCGAGCAGATAGCTCCAAGTATGATGCCCGACGATGTGGTCATCGGCGTAGCAGGCGCCCCGGTTCTGGGCGAGTCCATCCAAAAATTTGTCATTGATGCTGAGGGCTTCCGGTAGCCACCGCCCCACTAGCTCAAAGCCATGGGGAAAAAAATTGTAGGTGTTGCGGCTGGTATATTCGCCGCCATAAGAGCCATCGGGATGGATAAAGTGGGCCGTCAGCAGCACCGCTTTGGCGATCGCATCTTTGAGATCGCTGCGGGGCTCTATGTCATACAGCCGGGCCAAGCAGGCGATCGTTAGGGTTTGATAGCCGGGGTCGAAGCCCTCATACTCTTGAAACCACCCTTCCGGGTTTTGCCAGCTCAGCACTTGGGCAAGGCGATCGCGCTGCGCCGACTGCCAGCGATCGCTATGGAGCAGCTGGCCTGCCAGCGTCAGGCATAGCGCAATCAAAGCCTGATGGTTAGTCAGTCTGCCGCTCTCTTGATGATGGGCGAGCCAGTCTGCCCGCCGCCTAAAAAACTGCAGCAGTATGGGGTCTTCAAGCTCTAAAAGCTGGTAGCTGTCTAAGCAGGCCAGCAGTGAAAAAGCAGCCGCACCGCTGGCACGCTCAAAGGGAAAGTAGTCATCACATGAACCATCCCTGTGGGCGCTGCCGGCAGCATAGTGCATACCAGCGACAATCCACTTGCGGAGCGCCAGCTGCCGGTAGTAAGGATTGTTGGGAATAGGCAAAATATAGGCCAACGCCAGCGGCAGCACGAATTCCTGTGACATGCCGCTGGGAAAGTCAATGATCTTGTACTGCCAAAAATTGCGATCGAAGCAGCCGTATGTGGGGCTGTGGGGATTGCGGTCCTGCAGCGTCAAAATTTTGGGTATGTGGGCTAGGGCTTCAGCTGCAAATCGGTGTCGGGGCATGGCAAGCAAACGTCGCTGGGTCTGCCGATACCATAGCAGAGCAGGTCGGCCTACTTCCGGCTAACGCCGGTTGCATTAGCCGAAGCCTCAGCCTCAAAACCACTGCTGAACCGGGTTACTGCTCTACCCGAATAGGCGGCTCAACGGCATAGTTGTCAAGGCGTCCAGCCTCGTCAATAACGTAACCACCGGTGGTTGACATACCGGTGCCAGCTTCTTGCTGCTCTACCGCTTCAACCTGCTGGATATTGTCTTGAACATCAGCATCAGTCGGAATCTTCGCATCGGCAGGGTTGACGTCAGTGCTTTGAGCGGTTTGAACAGCCCACTGGCTACCGGGAGCGCCGCGCCCTGGTTTTGCCGCTTCAGGGTTACCGGGTTGATTTCGATTGGTCGTCTCAGACATAACAATATTCCTTAGCTTGCGTCTATTCTTAACGTAAGATATCGGCGATCCTCGTTGGCAGACATCTCTCGATGGGGACTATCTATGGGAATAGTTAGGGTTGAGGGATCCGAGTCCAACTCTGCCGACAGCAAGATATTATTTGTAGGCAGACGGCAGAGATGGGGCAAGAATGCCAGGGTTTAGATTCACCATCCATCAGGACTGTTAGCGCTTCTAGGGCTCAATCGCTATGTCAATCAAGCAGATGTTGGGTGGACGCTATCAACTAGTCGCTTGTCTCCGTTCTAGCGATCGCGAAACCGTTTATTTGGCAAAAGACCGTCAGGGACGACAAAGCCTCGACTGTATTGTCAGACGGTTTAGGTTGACAGAGCATAGTCAACGGACGTCCCGATTTACAGCGCTTCGGTTAAAGAAGAAAGCCCAAGCGCTGCACCAGTTGAGCACCTGCAGGTATCTCCCGACCGTTTTGGCCTGCTTTGAAGAAGCCAATAGCGTCTATGTGGTTGAGGAATTTATTCCAGGCGCACCGTTGAGTGAGATCATTGGTTCAGGGCAGCCGCTAGCCACAGACATGGTAGTGGACCTGATGCGCGAGATTTTGCAGGGGCTGGTGGCCATCCATCGATGGGGATTTGTTCACGGACAAATTAGACCCGCCAATATCGTTCGATGTCCTGCGGACGGCACATTGATCCTAACGGGCTTTGGAGGCTTCGACGCCATTGTTGCCGATGGTCAAGGATCTTCCCACCTGGAGCCCACTAGCCTAGAAGATAGGCTCTACATGGTTCCTGATGAGCAACGTTGGACCAGGTTCAGCCAGGATATCTACGCTGTAGGCATATTGTCAATTCAAGGTCTATCAGGTCTGACGGCCCGTGAGCTCAGTAGGCGTCTGCGTACGAGCGAGAATCTGAATCGACAGCAGTACACTATACCGATGTGGCAAACCTGTGTGACGCTGACGCCGCAGCTTGTCACGGTTCTGCAGCGGATGACTCACCCCGATATAGAGTACCGATATCAAACGGCCATTGAGGTACTTGATGATTTACACGTTGCGGGGAAAGACAAAACAGACCGTAGCCATAGCCGCAATCTGCTCTATTCCCCCCCGCAATCAGTCGAGGCTTCCCACCATTGGCAGCAGCGTATTCCGTGGAAACGAATTGGCCTTTGGGGCGCTGGCATCACAATCTGCGCCGGTCTATTGGGCCTAGCGTTCAATCGCTTACCTCAGCGGCTGCTGTCTCGATACTTGCTCCACTACGCTCACAAGACGGCTCAGCAAGGCGATCTTAAAACGGCGATCGCCCTATCGACCCGTGCTCTGAACTATGCTGGCCATGGCAAAGCAGCTTACCTACAGCGGGGTTTGACGCACTATCAGCTCAAGGATTGGGCAGCGGCACAGGCCGATTTTACCCGTGCGATCGCGATTGATAAGCGCGGGGGAAAGGCCTTCTACTATCGGGGGCTATCCCGAGATCATCTCGGCGATCAGCAAGGGGCATTGCTGGACTATACCCAAGCCCTAGCGTTGGGGGCTCACAGAGTGCAAGCCTACCTAAGGCGAGGCCACATCAGGGCATCGGTGGGAGATGCGCAAGGGGCGATCTTGGATTACACGCTGGCAATTCAGGAGCAGCCCAATCTGGCAATTGCCTACTCCAGGCGCTGCCTAGCATACTTAGACATCGCACAGCCAGAAAGTGCGCTGCAGGACTGCAGCCAAGCCATCAACCTCAACCCTGGCGGCATTACCGCCTACCAAAACCGCAGCCTAGTGCGTCAGCGCCTAGGGGATATCGGCGGCGCGATCGCCGATTTGACTATCG
>JBARYO010000798.1:0-1603 GCA_049647905.1 Elainellaceae cyanobacterium
GACTAAACTGTAGCGTTGTTGTGCGATCGTACACGGCTTTATTAACGACGGTAACCTGGTCACTCATTCCGTTAATATTGGCGTTTTTCCACAGGATACGGCTCAGATCAGGGCTAGCCTCAAATCCATAGACATGCCCTGTTTGTGTCACGAGAGAGGCGGCTAAGGTTGTGTAGTATCCAATATTGGCACCAACATCCACCACCGTCATACCAGGCGTGATCTGCTGCTGAAACACCCGAGTTACCCACGGCTCCCACTTTCCCTCGCTCAATAAATGGGGAGACAGCGAAATGTCATCCGTGTTGACTATGAGCTTACCCCCCCAGCTGGTATGGGTCAGCGCCTGACGGTTCCCAAGGTATACCGATTGTGCCCGATGAATCTGCTGCAGAACCTTTGGCGCTAGCTGGCCCGATAGAGGGGCTTGCTGTGTCAGCTGGTGAGATATAGCCTCAGCACGCCGCTGACGAAACGCGACTAAATGGGTTGAGTCATAGGGAACAAGCTTGCATTTGGTACTTTTCGCGTAGACAACAAAAACCTCATTGGCAAAGACCGGTCGCAAATACGCATCAATAGACAACAGAAGCGAGACATTGAGTTGACCAAGCTGTCCTTTGTGGAGAACGGCCCAATCAAAGTCAGGGGTCAGCTTAGCGTAGTTCTTATAAGCATCATAGGACTGCACCCGACCTGAGAAGACCTCATTAAAGGAGGGAGGAGCGACGATCTGCCCCTCAGCTGCCCGCGCTTCGAGAAACTGAATGACTGCCTGGCGGGGTGAGTTCAATTTTTGAAACCGCATGATCTGAGCCTTATTGCGTTTAAACCAAAAAAACAGATGCCGGTAGGATTATCCCCCGGCATCTGTGTTAGAGCAATGTAGCACTCAATCTAATGCAGCCCAGCGCTGCACTACAGAACGTTGCTGTCGGTGCTATTGACGTGCCTTGAATGAGTTAAGCCATTCGCGAATTTGCTCTGAAGCAATATCGCGGCCGCCCAGGCCAAAGGAAATCGCAATAGCAACAGCGATGGCACCCAACAGAAGGCCAAAGGCCAAGTTGACGATGTTGGTTGCAACACCCATCTGCTGTAGGGCCATGGCACTCACCAAACCAATAATGGCAATCCGAGCGGTTTGTCCTAGAATTCGGGACTGACCGGAGCCCGTGCTGGTGATGAGGTTGAACGCGAGATTAGCCAGGTAGAGGCCAATGGCAAAGACCACAACGCCACTGAGCACCTGAAGCGAGATCCCTAGAACCGCTTGGAAGATATCCGTCAGTTGATCAAAGCCAAGGGCGTCAGATGCGGCTACCGCACCCACAATCAGAGCGCCAAGAAGTACCGATAGACCCACAATTTCAGAGGGCGTGCGGCGTTTCTGTAAGCTCTGTCCTTCAGAAGGTGTACGGACAGTAGCGTCAGGCGTGCTGCTGAAATCCGCATTGGGATCAACGGTAGGAATAACAGGCTCTTGGGGCTCTGTTTGAACGTTCCGCTGAATTTCATGTAGCCCTAACCAGGCAAAGATCCGGTTGAAGCCGATACTGGTGAGCAGCGTGGTGGCTAGCTCAGATAGGAAGCGGCCAATGAC
>JBARYO010000799.1:0-3888 GCA_049647905.1 Elainellaceae cyanobacterium
CCACAGTCGCCCCATGTCCACCAACGGTCATGTCGATGCAGACTGCAGTCTTTGGTTCTTTACCTATGCTGACTCTGGCAAAGTCGATGAGATTGAAGATGAGCGCCAAGTCAACGTCAGCTTCGCCTGCCCCGAGAAGCAGGAGTATGTCTCTGTCTCCGGCAAAGCCTACCTCGTCAGAGACCGCAGCAAAATTGAGTCCCTGTGGAGCCCAAAGCAGCAGGCTTGGTTTCCTAAAGGACTAGACGAACCCGGACTAGCGCTGCTGAAAGTAGTGCCACATACAGCAGAATATTGGGATGCGCCCGCCAGCGTTGTGGCCCACACCATCGGCCTCGTTAAATCTGTAACCACTGGGGAACAGGCTAGTCCTGGTGAGAACGAAACCGTTACCTTGGGATAATCCAGTTAAGTAAGGTAGATAGATATGACCGACGCGCTGACGATTGGGGTTGAAGAGGAATATCAGATTATTGACCCCGAGACCCGCGAGCTGACGGGGCGGGCAGGCCGTGTGATGGCGATCGCTCAAGAGGCTGGCGACACCAACGTCCAGCGCGAGGTCTACCAATCGCAAATTGAAATTGCCACCTCGGTGTGCGAAAGCCTAGCGGAAGCCCGCGCTGGACTGCTGCAGGCCAGAAGCACAATCATCAATGCGGCCAGGCAAGACGGCAATGCCATTGCGGCGGCGGGCACCCACCCATTTTCCGACTGGCGCGACCAAGAGGTTACCCCAAAGGGCCGCTATCAGCATTTGGTTCAAGACTATCAGCAGATCATGCGGGATTTGGTGATTTTTGGCTGCCATGTTCACGTTGGGATCAGCGATCGCGAGGTGGCTGTTCAGGTGCTTAATCGCAGCCGTATTTGGCTGCCGGTGCTGCTGGCCCTCTGCAGCAACTCTCCGTATTGGCTGGGCAGAGACACCGACTATGCCAGCTACCGCACCGAGCTATGGAGCCGCTGGCCATTTGCCGGGTTGCCGTTCCCCTTTAAAGACGACCAGGAGTACCGGCAGGTCATGGCGTCGCTGGTGGCAGTTGGCGCGATTCGGGATGCCACTAAGATTTACTGGGATATCCGTCTATCAGAGCATGTGCCCACCATTGAGTTCCGGTTTGCGGATGTGTGCACGACGGTGGACGAGGCAATTATGGTAACGGGGCTGGTGCGGGCCTTAGCCCGGACGTGCTACCGCGAGATTATGGAGGGTCAACCCGCCATTGAGATGCGCCCTGAGGTTCTGCAGGCTGCCCGCTGGCGCTCTGCTCGTCACGGTATGGACGATACGCTGATTGACGTGATCAACCAGCGACCGAGGCCAGCGCAGCAGGTGCTGCAGCAGTTTTTGGACTACGTGACGCCTGCCATGGAAGACCTAGGCGATCGCGAGGAGCTGACGGGATTAGTGGGGCAGATGCTGCAGCGCGGCACTGGAGCGCAGCGTCAGCGCGGTGTATACGCCAAAACGCAGCGGCTTGAGGATGTGGTAGATACCATCGTGGCTCAGACGGCTGATGGTGTGGCGTGACGATGAGCGGTGCAGCCCAGCCGACGCTAGTTCAAAACGCAACCCTGATCGGATACGACGGGCTACAGCAGATTTTGATCAATTCGGCGGGGCAGATTAGCGCGATTCAGCCTGCTGCAGTCGGAGCCGTTCCTTCGACAGCGATCGCGACGACTGCAGCTCCGGTTGATGTTGCGGGAGACATTGTGTCCTTGGGTGGCGTAGATCTACAGATCAATGGTGCTTTGGGCTTGTCGTTCCCTGAGCTAAACCATACTCACAGTGACACCCTGGCCAAAATCTGCCGCTACCTATGGGCCGAGGGGGTGGATGCTTTCTTGCCTACGTTAGTGACTACCTCTCTTGACAATATTCATCGTGCCCTAGAGGTCATTCACAACTATATTCAGCAGCCTTCCGAAGGGGCCTCTGCTCAGATCCTGGGCTTACATCTGGAAGGGCCATTTCTCAACGCGGCTAAACGGGGAGCTCACCCAGAAGCGCACCTCAGACCGTTGACCGTTCCTCAAATCGATGCAGTGCTAGGCGACTACGGCAGCGTTGTAAAGCTCATGACCCTAGCGCCAGAGCTAGACCCCACCGGCACCGTGATTCCCCACCTGCGATCGCAGGGCATCGTGGTGAGCTTAGGCCATTCCCTTGCCACAGCCACCGAAGCGCAAGCCGCTTACGGCCAGGGTGCCACCATGGTGACCCACGCCTTCAACGCAATGCCTCCCTTGCATCACAGGGAGCCGGGGCTATTGGGGGCAGCGCTGACAGCGCCGGGGGTAGCCTGTGGCCTCATCGCCGACGGGCGGCATATCTGCCCTATGATGCTAGATTTGCTGCTGCGGGCGGCGCGGGGTGGAATGTCCGAGCCAAGCGATATCACCCAAAACTTGTTTCTCGTCAGCGATGCCCTCTCGCCTTTGGGGCTACCTGATGGACGCTACCCCTGGGATACCCGAGAAATTGAGGTTACTGATGGCACCGCTCGCCTTACGGATGGCACGCTAGCGGGGACGACTCGGGGACTGCTGGCAGGGGCAGAGAACTTGGTCGCCTGGGGGCTTTGCATTCCAGAAGAGGCGATCGCCCTAGCTACTGTAGCGCCGCGTCAGGCGATGGGGCTGCCCACCCTGGCTGTGGGGCAGCAGACGTCGCTACTACGGTGGCGCTATGATTCATCCAGGCGACATCTGAAGGCCCAGCGGCTTTGAAGTTTTGTTGCGAAATTACGCCATCACCAATACGGTTGTCAACAAACTGTAATAGGATTTTGGCGGTAAAATCGAAATCCTGATGACCTGTTAGCGATAGGCTGCTTACACCAAACCTAAATGACCAACAACACTGCTCAGACCGTTGATGACAAAGTCATCGTCAAAGACTATTTCAACGCCACTGGGTTCGACCGCTGGCGGCGCATCTACGGTGATGGCGAGGTCAACAAAGTTCAGCTTGATATCCGCCATGGGCATCAGCAGACTGTAGACACCGTACTGGCCTGGCTGAACGACGACAGCAATCTAGACCAGCTCACCATTTGTGATGCGGGCTGCGGTGTTGGGAGTCTCAGCATTCCCTTAGCTCGTGCAGGGGCAACCGTCTACGCCAGCGACATCTCCGAGAAGATGGTCGGGGAAGCTCAGGAGCGGGCGCAGACCGAAACGCTGCCGGGGTCAATTGAGTTTAGCGTTAGTGATTTGGAAGCCCTAGAAGGGCAGTATCACACCGTCGTTTGTTTAGATGTGCTGATTCACTACCCCAAGCACAAGGTTGAGGGCATGCTGCAGCATCTGTCATCTTTGGCCGAAGATCGCCTGATTATTAGCTTTGCGCCTAAAACCCTGGCCTACAGCTTGCTCAAAAAGATTGGCGATTTCTTCCCTGGACCGAGCAAAGCGACAAGGGCCTACCTGCACCCCGAGGCGGAGATTGTCCGGTTCCTAACGGCCAATGGCTGGACAATTGAGCGCAACGACATGACGAAGACGCGCTTCTACTTTTCTAGAATTTTAGAGGCTGTCAAGCGATGAGCGGACGTAAACTTTTTTGAAATAGGCTCTCATCGAGCCAGTGCAGTGTGACAATCTAGAGATTAGTATAATGCTGTCTTCTCTGTTTGCTTTGAGCTAATGGCTCTGGGCTGATAGCTCTGGGCGATCGCGGCGCAGTGCCGATAGCATTCACAATTCATAAATAGCATTAGATTAGGATACTCAGTATGAGCGGTGATTTAGCAACACAGCTGCGTGAGGGAACGAAGAAGTCTCACACGATGGCGGAAAATGTAGGGTTTGTGAAATGCTTTCTTAAAGGAGTTGTCGAAAATACCTCCTACCGGAAGCTCGTTTCCAACCTCTATTTAG
>JBARYO010000800.1:0-1628 GCA_049647905.1 Elainellaceae cyanobacterium
AGAAAAGGCTGTTCCGGCGTCCAGTCCGCCAGCTTGAGCAGGGCTGCGGCTAGGGTCTCTTTTAAAGGGGCGTCTCCCATGGCCGGTCGGTAGCCCCGCCGGTGCAGGCTTTCCCCGGTGCTGTCGAGACTGATGGTGGCGCGATCGCTGCCGATATGGACATTCACCTGCAGGTCCGGAGCGTCGGTGTCGATGCTAGATCGTTCGCCACACTGCCGCCGCTGCTGGTCGACGATGGCGTTCTTCACCTGCAGCGCCGTGAAATGGGTATGGTTGAGCTGGCGGTTTTTGCCGGTGGCCCGAACGGCAAAGGTTTGGTCTGGGGTCAGGTACTGTGACCAGTCAATAGTCTGCACCCCCCGATAGAGCTGCTTCGCGTCTCGGCTCCCCTGCTCGGCCAACTGCAGCAGCACCCGAAACGGCAGCCGCCCCCAAAGATTGACGCGGTAGAGCAAAGCGCGATCGCCCTCGAACCCAACTCCGGCAAATCCCGGCTCGACGGCTTCTGCCCCGAGCTGTTTGAGTTCTTCAGCGACAAGGGGCTCAAGCCCTCGGGCGGCGGTAGCGAAGTAGCGATAGGTGGTCATAGTCGTCACAAGTGGGGAGCCTATCTTATTTAAGCCCTGCCGTGTTGCCTTGGGCTAGCTCCGGCTATGACAGTATCACTAAACCGTCTGGGCCTGCGCTAGGGTAAAGTCATACTCAGTACTTGTCCCTCTACCTCCCCACTTCTATGCGGCTGCGCTGCCCATGACCACACCTGCCTCTCCCCCCATCTCCGGTTCCCTGGTGCCCCCCTCGCCCCCAGGATTTTGTTCAGGGTTCGTTGGCATCATTGGTCGCCCCAACGTGGGCAAATCCACCCTGATGAATCGTTTGGTGGGGCAAAAAATTGCCATCACCTCCCCCGTGGCGCAAACCACCCGCAACCGGCTTCAGGGCATTCTTACCCTGCCAGCGGCCCAGATTATCTTTGTCGACACCCCCGGCATCCATAAACCCCACCACCAGCTGGGCAAAGTGCTGGTGAGAAATGCCCGCACCGCTATTAGCTCTGTGGATGTGGTGCTGTTGACGGTGGACGGCTCTGTTCCTGCCGGACGGGGCGATCGCTTTATTGTCGATCTGCTGGCGCAATCGTCACAAGTAGTGCTAGGTCTCAATAAGCTGGATCAGCGCAGCGATGACGAAGGCCAGATTAAAGCCACCTATGAGGCGATCGCCACCGAGCATGGCTGGCCATTAATAGAGTTTTCGGCCCTAGAGGGCACCCACGTCGAGGATGTGTTGGCCCACCTCGTTGAGCGGCTGGACCCTGGCCCCTACTATTATCCCCCTGATTTAGTCACCGACCAGCCTGAACGGTTCATCATGGGGGAGCTGATTCGCGAGCAGGTTTTGCTACAGACGCGGGAGGAGGTGCCCCATTCGGTGGCGATTTCCATCGATCAGGTGGATGAAGCGCCAGACATTACCCGCATTTTGGCGACCATCCACGTGGAGCGCATGTCTCAAAAAGGCATCCTCATCGGCAAGGGGGGGAGCAAAATTAAGCAGCTGGGCACGGCTGCTCGGGAGCAAATTCAACAGCTGGTGATGGGGAAGGTTTATCTGGAGCTGTTTGTGCG
>JBARYO010000801.1:0-3322 GCA_049647905.1 Elainellaceae cyanobacterium
CCTAGAGGGTTGAGCACAATGTCTATTGGAGTACCATCGGGCAAATAGGGCATGTCTTCCACCGGCAAAATGCGGGAGATAATACCCTTATTGCCGTGGCGGCCTGCCATCTTATCACCGACCTGAATCTTACGCTTTTGGGCCACGTAAACCCGGACTACCATGTTGGCTCCGGGGGGAAGCTCGTCCCCTTGCTCTCGGGTGAAGACTCGAACGTCAACGACGCGGCCCTTTTCGCCGTTAGGAACCCGCAGGGAGTTATCCCGAACGTCGCGCGCTTTCTCGCCGAAGATGGCCCGCAGCAGCTTCTCTTCCGGTGGCTGGTCAGACTCGCCCTTTGGAGTCACCTTACCCACGAGAATATTGCCCGCCTCAACCCAAGCCCCGATGCGAATGATGCCCGTTTCGTCCAGCTGGCGCAGAGCATCTTCACCGACGTTGGGGATTTCCCGCGTGATCTCTTCTGGTCCTAGTTTGGTTTGGCGCGCCTCGATCTCGTACTTCTCAATGTGAATTGAGGTGTAGATATCGTCAAAAACTAACCGCTCACTAATGAGAATAGCGTCCTCGTAGTTGTAGCCTTCCCAAGGCATGTAGGTGATCAGCACATTTTGACCCAGGGCGACTTCGCCGCCTTCTGCCGCCGACCCATCGGCAAGGACTTGCCCCGCTTGGACGCGATCGCCCACAAATACAATAGGGCGCTGATTCAGACAGGTGTCCTGGTTTGAGCGCTGGTATTTTTGTAGTTCGTAGTCTGTCTCCCGGCCACTATCTTGGCGGATGCGCACTCGATTGGCATCGACATAGGTGATCTCGCCCGCTGTGCGGCTAACCACAACCATGCCAGAGTCACGAGCAGCCTGGGCTTCTAGTCCGGTGCCCACTAACGGGCGCTCAGGTCTGAGGAGGGGAACCGCTTGCCGCTGCATGTTGGACCCCATCAGTGCCCGGTTGGCGTCATCATGCTCTAGAAACGGAATTAGCGATGTGGCCACAGAAATAATCTGGACAGGAGAGACCGCAACGTAGTCCAGCTCAGTCGGCGATGTCGTTGTGAAATCCTGCCGGTAGCGGACGGGGATAGTATCGCCAATAATAGTGCCGTCATCTTCGGTGGCCACATCTCCCGGTGCGACTCGGAAGTCATCTTCCTCATCTGCCGTCATGTAACTTGGGGCTTGGTCTTTGAGAACGCGGCCATCTTCGACACGGTAATACGGCGTCTCAATAAACCCATAGTCATTGACGCGAGCGTGGGTTGCCAGGGAGCCAATCAAGCCCGCATTTGGGCCTTCAGGAGTCTCGATAGGGCAGATGCGACCGTAATGAGACGGATGAATATCTCGAACTGCAAACCCGGCCCGCTCCCGCGTTAGACCTCCAGGGCCAAGAGCACTGAGGCGGCGCTTGTGGGTCAGCTCTGCCAGAGGGTTAGTCTGGTCCATAAACTGGGAGAGCTGCGAGGAGCCGAAGAATTCCTTGATGGCGGCCACCAGAGGCTTGGGGTTTACCAAAGAGGCTGGCGTTAGTGAATCAGAGTCAGACACCGTCATCCGCTCACGGATAATCCGCTCAAGTCGATTGAGGCCAACCCTGACCTGGTTTTGCAGCAATTCACCAACAGAGCGCACGCGGCGATTACCTAGGTGATCGATATCATCGACGACGCCGATGTCGAACTCTAAATTAATAAGGTAATCAATAGAAGCAAGAATATCCTGGGGCGTCAAAACCCTGACGGTATCGGGCACATTTAGCCGCAGCTTTCGATTCAGCTTGTAGCGACCGACTTTACCCAAATCGTAGCGCTTGGGATCGAAAAAGCGGGATTCAAGCAGCTGCTGACCACCGGATACGGTAGGAGGCTCACCCGGTCTTAGCTTCCGGTACAGCTCCATCAGCGCTTCATCTTCGCTGAATTGTCCCTCTTTCTCAATTGTTTTCTGAAAATATTCGGGATGGCGCAGGGCATCAAAAATCTCGCTGTCACTTAGGCCGATGGCTTTGAGCAGTACCTGAGCCGACAGTTTACGAGTTTTGTCAATGCGGACCCATACTAAGCCATTTTTGTCGGTCTCAAACTTCAGCCAAGCGCCCCGGTTGGGAATCAAACTAGCGTTGTAGGTGCGCCGCCCATTTTTGTCTGTTTCGGACTTATAGTAGACGCCGGGGCTACGAACAATCTGGTTGACGATGACGCGCTCTGCACCGTTGATGATAAAGGTACCGCGATCTGTCATTAACGGTAGATCGCCGACGAAGACCTCTTGCTCCTTAATCTCACCCGTTTCCTTGTTGATCAGGCGGGTAGGCACATACATTTGAACCGAGTATGTGCTATCTCGCCGCTTTGCTTCATCAACATCGTACTTGGGCCGCTTTAGCCTATAGTTCTTACCCAAAAAGTGCAATTCTTGCTTGCCGGTGTAGTCCGTAATCGGCGAAAAGCTATTTAACTCTTCAATTAGACCTTCGTGGAGAAACCAGCGGAAGCTAGCCCGCTGAATCTCAACCAAATCCGGTAGCAGAAAAGCGGGTGTTGTTTGGGCTAGGTTACTCATGCGTCTCCTCTTCAGTGGGCTCGCAGTCCAGGCAAGTCCCAGACTATACTACGTTTCTTTGGGAATGTCAAACAACTCAGCGCCCGTCAAAGGGGCTGAGTGGGGCTGAATATGATCGAATTTGTGGCTAGGGGGGACCGAAAATCTGCTGGTTGGCTTACTCTTGTCGGCTTATTTCCGTTGCTGTGGCGCTGTCCTGTTGCGCTCGTCATCGTATCTATCTCCACGCCCAGTACGCGGCATCATTCATTGTGGTCGTCGCTTACTCACTAGTTAAATTTCGATTGGGCGTTTGCTCGTTAGGTACACCATCTTAACGATTTTAGCAATGGATGAACCACTTTCGCCAGGTATGTTGAAGAATGATGTGCAATCTTCCAGTCCGGCTTCGCCCTATGCTTACCTGAAGCGGAACAGCCGTTGGGCATTCGCGGAGGTTTGATCCGCGATGTGCTCGACTGATGTTTCTCGCAAGGCCGCAACGCGGTCAGCCACATGGCGCACGAAGGCGGGCTGGTTACGCCTGCCTCGCTTGGGCACAGGCGCCAAAAAAGGGCAATCGGTTTCTATGAGCAGGCGATCGCTAGGCACAGATTTGACGGACTCGTGAACCTGGGTAGCGTTCTTAAACGTGACAATGCCGCTAAAGCTGACGTAGAACCCCAAATCCAAAAACCAACTCGTTTCTTCTGGAGTACCGCTCCAGCAGTGCATGACGCCGCCGACCGGACCATAGCTTTCGAAAAAACGCTCAAAAG
>JBARYO010000802.1:0-1508 GCA_049647905.1 Elainellaceae cyanobacterium
ATGTCAGCCTTACCCTAGATGCCCAAAAAACGGTCATCAATTCATCTCGGTTTGAACGGCGTATCGATGCTAGAGAACGGCCCTGGTATACTGCGGCTGCCCAGGCTCGTAGGCCAGTCTGGACCGACATTTATACCTCTGTTAGTCAAGTAGAGGGACATTCATTAGCTATCAACGCGTCTCGCCCCATTTATGACAATCGCGATCGCCTCCAAGGCGTAGTGAGCGTCATTTTAGATTTAAAGCAAATTAGCACATTCTTAAGTACGTTAGACGCCAGTCCATCCAGCCAAATTTACATTAATGATGGCGAGGGGATGCTAATAGGCAGTTCAGACGGCAAAAATCCAGTGACCGCTACTGGGAGCGGCATCAATCGGCTAGCGGCTATCGACAGCAGCACTCGCTTGATTCATGAGTCTGCGGCCTACCTGCAGACACTTCAGATTGCAGAGGCAAAGCTGACTCATTCTCTACAGACCAGCTTTCTCATCGACAGCGATCGCCATTTTTTGCAGATTGCCCCCTTCGACTTAAACGGACAGCTCAACTGGCATATCGTTGTTGTTGTGCCGGAATCGGACTTCATGGCTGAGATCAATCAGCAGCTCCGCCTCACGCTTTGGCTTTGTTTGCTAGCCGGCATCCTGTCTACTGGTCTCAGCATTGTGATTGGACGTTGGATCGCCCAACCTCTGCGCCAGCTCAGTCAAGCCTGCAAAGCATTGGCCCAAGGAGAACTCGACCAAACCGTAACCGCAAAGCGCGTCTACGAACTTCGTGAGCTAGCGGATGCCTTTAATCAGATGACGCAGCAGCTGCAGGAGTCATTCACGCAGCTGCAGATTCTTAATCAGGCGCTCTTCAACAGCGAAAGTCGCCTTGAGCAGTTCTTAGAGGCCTTGCCAGTTGGAGTCGCTATCCACAACCAGTCAGGCCATTTAACCTACCTAAACCAGGCTGGAAGAACTCTGTTGCACATAGACGTGGGCAACGAGGCGCTAGCAGATCTGCCGGGGGCGATATATACCGTAGCCCAAAACATCCAGCGGATGCCCGACCCCTTAGCTAAGCTGCCCATTGAGAAAGTCTTGACTGGGATGACGGTAGAAGAGGATATCAAGGTCCGCATCGACAACCAAACCATCATTTTAGAGGTAATAGCCACCCCAATTTTTGACAAGCAAGGCCCCATCTCGTTTGCGATCGCCATTTTTCAAGATATTACCGCCCGTAAACGGTCCGAGCAGCACTTAATCCACAATGCCCTTCACGATTCACTGACGGGGTTACCCAACCGCAATTTCCTAATGGAGCGCCTCAAGGTAGCCATTGAGCGATCGCAGCGGACGGGGAAAGCCGAATTCGCTCTTTTGTTCCTGGATCTCGATCGCTTTAAGGTAGTCAACGACAGCTTGGGACACCTGGCCGGAGATGACCTCCTGATTCAAATTAGCCATCTCCTTCGGGAAACCATTCGTCCCTTTGATGTCGCTGCTCGTCTCGGA
>JBARYO010000803.1:0-10390 GCA_049647905.1 Elainellaceae cyanobacterium
GCGGCCAATGGCATCGGTCACCTGGGTAAACGTAGAGCGGTTGACAATCACCGTATCGTTGGGCCGTAGGGGTGGGTTGACGCTGCTGTCGGCATCCGCCGCCAGGTCCACATCGATTTCCCGCGTAGTCACGCTGCCGTTGGGGTTCAGCCGCACCAAATCGACGCGGCCCTTTCGCGCTCGGCGGTTGAAACCACCAGCCGCTAAAATAGCTTGGTTGAGCGGCGTGTTGGGGGCGATGCTGATGCTGCCAGGGCTAGAGACCTCGCCCACCACATTGACCACCATGGCATCTGGAGAAATGTTAGCGGAGGCCAAAGCCGTCAGCTCGCTATTGCTTGGGGACAGGGCTTCTGGAACGATAACGCGATCGCCATCCTGTAGGGTGAGATCTTGCTGCAGATCCCCATCTTGGACAAGCTGCCATAGGTTTGCCGTAAACACCTGGCTGAGCTGGCCTGTTTGCGGATCGGCCCGAATCACCTGGATATCACGAATGTTAGCGCCTGACGTAATGCCCCCGGCAAGCTGAATCGCGCTGGTGACGGTCGGGGATTGCGCCGTAGACTCAGACTCCAGGGTATAGGAGCCAGGCCGGTTGATTTCACCCGCGACGGCGATCGCAATGGGACGGGCCGTCACCAGCTGCACCGAGGTTATGGGACGGAGCAGAATCGCGCCAAGTCGATCGGCAATAGTGCTAGCAGCACCGTCTAAGGTAAGCCCAGCGATTGGGACAACGCCAATCATCGGCAAGCTAATGGTTCCGTCGGCTAGTACTTGATAATCGCCCGTGTACTCAGACGCATCGAAAACATCTACATGAATCTGGTCCCCAGCCCCTAGGGTATAACGGGTCGGCGTAGCGGCCTGCGCCAGATAAATGGCCTTGCCTTCAGCACAAGCCGGCGACAGGACCCCCATCCCCACCAAGCCCCCCGCCAGCAGAATAGGCAGCAGTGCCGATGACCTATGCCACAGGCGATTCGGCATTACCCAACCCATACTGGGACGGTCTAGAAAAGAATGGGGGAATAGCGTCATAACAATATCCTTAAACTGAGGCTATACATCAGGGCAGTAGCCTACTGGTTCAATTTGCTAATCTGACGCAGAGCTGTCAGGACGCTTTTGTGACGGATAGTCCTGATGCGCTGGGTTCACGATTGGATTTTGTACCAGATGTAGTAGTCATGATTCCCAATACAAGCAGCTCCGACAGGGCAAAATGCCTGCGGTGCTGCTTTTTTGCTGCCGCACCGCCCGTCACTGGCCGTCGAATTTGACTGCGGGAGGTAGCGAGCAGGCGATTGGGGAACGATAGGTCTAGATGTGATGTCACCGTTTCGGGTGAGTTCTGGCCCAGTCCAGCAGGTTAATATACCTAGAGGTAGAAGCGCCCCTGGCGGCCTATCACGCAAGTAGTAGTAATGACACAACTATACTAGTGACATTGCCCATCGCCATGATGATGACTAACCCTTAGCTTGTCTCGGCATAGCAGTCTGCTTCACACCACTTATTCACTTAATCTCCAGCCCATGAGTACGTCATTCGTCACCCGCCAGCACGCTAATGCGGTGAGTATCACAGACCAGATTCTCTGCTACTACGTCAACCATAGTTCAGAGCTGCAGGTGTTGAGAATTCAAGGCCCTGCTAACTTTTATTTTGAGAAGGTGGTATTCGCTCAAGAGCGACTGCTCTTCGATGCACCCCGCACAGCGACGCTGGAAGTCTTTACCCAGGCGAAAGCGGCTGACCTGGCGCTACAAAAGACGCCTTGCCACCGACTGCAGGTGCGAGAGGGCTCTGGGTCGAGCTAGGATAATCCAACCCCGATGTCAGTGCATAACGCCTCTACGCGATCGCCCACAGAAGGTCAGTCGCGTAGGGGCTAATGGTGATTGAGCATGTCTTTCACCACAATCTCGCGGATGAGCACCTGCCCAACGATGGCTAGTGGCAAGGCCAGAAACAGGCCCAAAAAGCCGAAGAAGGCCGCAAAGCCCACCTGCGCCAACAGCGTAAAAGCAGGAAGCAGCGCGACCTGACGCCGCATGACGAGTGGCGTCAGTAGATTGCTTTCAACCTGTTGAATGACAACATACAGGATAATTACGGCGAGGGTTTTCCAGGGCGAGTCAATCAACGCGATGATGGCGGGCGGAATAACACTCAACACGGGGCCAAAGTTCGGAATGAACGTCAGGGCTCCGGCGATCAAGGCATTGACCAGCGCCAGCGGAACGCCCAAGAGCCAAAGGCCCAAGCCACTCAACACCGTGATGACACTCATGTTGAAGATAATACCGACAGCCCACCCGCCTAAGGATGATTCGCACTTGTCCAAAATCTCATCAAAGCGATCGCGATAGGAGGCTGGCGACAGCAGGAGGAAGACGTTCCGATAGCTCCTAGGACTTGCCAAGAGCATGATCGTCAAGACCGTGACTAGAAAGCTATCAAGAA
The DNA here is from genome assembly GCA_049647905.1 of Elainellaceae cyanobacterium. Lineage (GTDB taxonomy): Bacteria > Cyanobacteriota > Cyanobacteriia > CAKZMO01 > CAKZMO01 > JBCCAG01. The sequence goes on from JBARYO010000803.1 coordinate 2,473, forward strand.
CGACACTAAGGGTGTTGGAAAAAACCGCGAAGAAATTGTTGAACAGTCTGGCAATGATAGCGCGAGGGGACTGGAAGAACTGGTTGATAAACTGCCGAAAGTTATCAGCAATCGGCTGCGGTAAAACCTCCTGCGCCTGCTCAATCCAAATCCCGATGCGCTCAATACCGATAGGTACCAGCTGAGTCAGCTGATCGAACTGTTGAGCGAAGGGTGGAAAAACAATTACGGAAAACAAGACCAGCAGCAGCACCGCCGCAGCCAGGACAATGACAACGCTGAGCCACCGCTTCATTTTCACGACCGGCTGCAGGGTTCGCACAGCCTGATTGAGCGCTGTCGCTAGCACAATGGCTGTTAGAAACAGCAGCAGGATCAGGCGAATCTGCCAGAGGATGTAACCACCGACAAGCAGCGCAGCAAGGCTAATCCACTGATTTAGGCGCAAATCCTAACGTCCTTCGCAAATACAACATGACTGCTGATCGCCGTCAAACCGATGATCGACCAGAGCTTACCATACGCTTGCACGACAACGGCCCACCAGACGAAGGATATTGACCCGCCAGCCTCGACCGCCTTGATGTTCGTAGTAAGTGGCTGGACATAAGTAGATGGTGTGGGGGGCGAACCCCCAAGCAGCATCGTTTATTTATGGCCCCTTACTTACTCTTAATGCCTAATAATTGGCGCTTGCCGGGTGGGCACTCGGTAACCAAAGGGGGGATATCCGCCGTAAGCTTATTTCGATTGAGGGATGAAAAACTCAGGCCAGCCCACCACAATTGAGACGATAACCCAAACAATTTCCTATGGTATTGATTACGCCGTCCGCTATTACCACGATTGCTGAAACCGTCAAAGAGACCTGTATCTCAATCTACATGCCGACCCATGTTGCTGGTCAACAGACAAGACAGGGTCCTATTCGCCTCAAAAACCGGCTGGATGCAGGTCGCCAACAGCTGCTTAGCTTGGGCCACGATGCGGATTGGATAGACAATATTCTGTCACCCGCAAGCCATCTATTGGACGACGCTCAGTACGAATTTTGGGAACATCAAGACCAGGGGCTAGTGCTCTTTATCGGTGAGTCTTTCTTTCAGACCCATCAGGTGGGCTACGAGCTGCCTGAGCTATCTGTCGTCGGCGATCGCTTTCATATCACCCCCTTGCTCCCTGTGCTGCATCAGGTCAACCGGATTTTACTGCTGTCCCTGAGCCAAAACGAAGCCCAGCTCTACGATGTTTCTCCCGACAGCATCGAGCCTCTCTCTATCAATGGTTTACCTAGCAGCTTGGAGGAGGCGCTGAAGTACGATGACCCCGAAAAGCAGCTTCAGTATCACTCTCAGGGTGCAGCATCACCCAACTACCATGGCCAAGGTGTAGGCACTACCGACGAGGATAAGAAAGAGCAGATTCAGCGCTACTGCCAAAAGCTAGACCATGCGATTTGTAGCGAGACACCTACCACCAATGCGCCGCCTCTCGTGCTCGCAGGCGTTGACTTCGTTCAAGACATCTTCCGTGGCATCAGTAAGTATCCCAACCTGGTCACCTCTGGCATTAGCGGCAACCCTGAAGCCAATGACCCAGCCCATCTGCAGCAGCAGGCGCTAGATCTCCTTGAGCCGCGATCGCAAGCTATGGGCAAAGAGGCGTGGAATACCTACGAACAGATGACGGGGAGCGACAAGCTCACGGATAAGCTGGACGATATTTTGGTCGCGGCTCACCGCGGTCAGGTCGATACGCTGTTTATAAACCCAGAGCATCCGCAGTGGGGGCAATATAATCAGCAGACAGCAAACGTTGAGCGACATGAGCAGGCCCACCCGAAGAGTGATGACTTGCTCAACTTGGCGGCGATCGCGGTGTTAACGAATAGCGGTGTCGTCTATACCAGACCCATGCCCACGGAGTCTCCCGCGGCTGCCATCCTGCGCTATCCCCTTTATGCTGACCAGGCCACTACTGAGGCGATTCGCAGCTAACGCCGACGGGCAACGTCGATGCAGGTCTGCAATGTGGCATCGGTTTTAATGGCGGCGCTGTCGATGTGGGTGGCCGCAGCCTCGTAGCCTACAGCCTGCAGACCTGCAATCAGCTGCGATCGCGGTGGCAGGTTAAGCTGGCCCCGCTTGCCGATGTCCTGTAGCCGCAGAAAGTAAGGTGGCAGTGGCGCTTCGGCCATCATGACCTGCAGCAGAGATGCCACATGGGGCCAGTTCAAAGTCTTGGCCTGCAACGCCCACCGCATCAAGGTAGTGGGCTCATGCAGTGGTCCTAGCCATAGCGGTCCGCTCAGGCAGAGTGGATGGTTTGCACAATGGCAGGTGATATGGCCCAGCTGCCGCCATGTCACGGTCTGATAGTTACCGCAGCGGTGGCAATAGCCCAAAAACCCGTAGTTGGCTTCGGTGAGGTTGGGTTTGGGTTCTAGTCGCAGCAGCGTTCGATAGATGCTGCCCCAGCGCAGGGACATTACCGGCGTGATGCCAAGCTGTTTGTTTGCCGCCTCCTGTAGCGATCGCCCGATCATCAATCGCAGCGCCTGCTCGTGCTTGGCGGGGTGGTGACGGGCGTAGGCTCCAAACGCCGCTAGGCTCTTTGTGGGATAGCGACCGCTGCTGCTGCTGCCGTCGGTATGGGTGAGGTAGAGCAGCCCACCAATTTTGGTGGCCCACAGGCTACTGCTGAGCCAGCTACCGGGTGCGCCAAAGGCGTCCACATCCACCAAGTCATAATAGCGGCGCTGCTGATAGCACTCAAAGAATATTTCGTTGGCGTCCCGGTGGGTCACTTGGCATTGCCCTTTGGCGATCGCCTCCTGCAGGTTACCCGTCAGAATTGGTCCCACATCGGGGTTGCTGTCGTTTGCCCAAATCTCACTCGCCCCGCTTTCTAGCCAATACCGCAGCGATCGCACCCCGCAACCGCTCATGGCATCCAGTACTCGCAGCTGATCAGCCCGCCGGTAGTCAGCTGCAGCAAGTACTCCCAAATCTCTAGAAAGGGATGATGAAGTCCGATAGAAAGCGTCGCCGACGCGAAAACGAGCCTGCCCTTCAGTAACGTAAGCCTCAGCATGGGGTTGGGGTTTGAATGACATGGGAGCAACAGCAGCGGTTTCGCAGTCGGGATCAAGCTTCAGCTAAAATCTATCGCGATGGAGAGGAAAAATGATACGGATTCCCTCTACTGTAAATCCAGGCGCGAAGGAAAATAGCGCTCAATCGCTCTCCAAACCAGTTCATAACGATGCCAGAAGACAAACAAGAGTCCGTATCCAGCTCTAACCCGGTTTTAGATTTGTTTGGTGGTGCTGCTGAGACCATAGGCGATGTGTCAAAGGTGGCGGCAGAGTGGGCCGAAGGAGCATCCACCGTACTGCAAGAGCTTTTGGAGAAGACCACCACGACGGCGGGAGATTGGGCTACGGCAACAAGGAACAACCCTGTGGTTCAGTCCATTGAGAAGGTGCCTGGCCTAAACATATTGCCCAAAATTTTGGGCGATGTTGATGCTGAGCAAGTGGCGAAGGAAATCGCTGAACTCAAGCAGAAGCATCCAACTGAGACGCCAGACGAACTGGCTCATCGCATCATTGTTGATACCACTATTCAGGCTGGAACAGTCGGGCTACTCACGAATATCGTGCCACCCTTAGCGCTGACCCTGTTTGCTGTCGATGTGGCCGCTATTACCAAGCTCCAAAGCGAGATGGTCTACCGCATTGCGGGAGCCTATGGCCTTCCCCTTGATCAAGCTGCCCGCAGAGGCGAAGTTCTAGCTATCTTTGGGCTATCCTTTGGCGGCTCAGGCGCTTTGAAGACAGGATTGGGATTTGTTGAGCTAATTCCCGGCATCGGTGCGGTGGTAGGCGCAACTTCAAACGCTAGCTTGATCTATGTTTTAGGTCAGGTTGCCTCTCAGTTTTACAAGGCGAAGGCCGAGGGAACTACGATTAGCGCCGCCGAAATGCGGCGGGATGGTGATGTCTACCGAGAGCAGGTCACCGCTCAGCAGACGATTATGGACCAAGTTCTAACCCATATGGTCATCGTCAGCTACCCCGATCAAGCTAAGCCTGATTTGCTACCAGTCTTAGAAAAACTCTCTCTTGCCTCAACTCCAGCCGACTTGGCGGCGCTACCGCCCGTCGACGAGTTGCTCACCCAGCTTCAATCTGACTTTGCTGAGCCACTCGCGATCCAATGCTACAAAATCGCCCTCAGCACTGGTGATATTTCCCTTGCCGAAAAGACGCTGCTGGACAAAATCACAGGCCGGTTCAGCTTGTCGTCTGAGTCCTGTCGCAGTGCAGCAGCAAGCAGTATGCCCAACGCATCGCCTTAGCCTGGTTTGGGTTTTAGCACCAGATTTGTTCACATTCACTTTGTTTGGAGATTAGTATGGCAGCGGCTTTAGATAAGATAATGGCGTTCTTAGATGAGAAGCAAAAGGATCTTGTCAAGACCTTTTTGTCTTTTGGCACCGATGAGACGTTAGCGGCGCTCTATTTCATCTACAAGAAAATGGGCGATACCATCACCACCGCTGCGCCTGGGGCTGCTGACCCGGAGCTAGCTCCTCAGTTACTCGGCGATTTCTACGCCTTGTCCAACGATGACCAGCTAGCGGTGATGCGGGAAATCGCCAACAAGGCAGAGACGCAATATTCCCGTGCCTATGGCGCTCTCACCGAAAACAATCAGCTGGTGGTGTGGTACGCCTGGGCAAAAAGCATGGGCGATACCGTCGTCGATATGCCGGGTGATTACAAACCCACAGACGCAATGAACACCTTCATAGGCGATCTTGAAGCCGTGGATTTTGAATCGCAAATCTCCATCTTGAGAGCAGCGGTCACCGACATGGGCTGTAGCGCTGCTGACGCTGTCGTCACTCAAGAAAACACAACCAAGACCGCCAACGTCACCAACCTCTAGGCAAAAGCTAGACTAGGGCGTCAGCTAACTGACTAGAGCTTCAACGGCTGCCGCCTCAACGGGGAGGGCAGCCGTCAATATTTCAGCCCCTTCCGCTGTGACAAGCACATCATCCTCGATGCGAATGCCCCGGACATCGGCAAACTGTGTCAGTCGCTCCCAATTCACCATGTCACCATAGCGCGATCGCCGCTCTGAGTCATTTAAGATTGCGGGAACCTGGTAGAACCCTGGTTCAATGGTGACAACCATCCCCGCTTGGATAGGACGATCTAGCCGGAGATAGCCCAGCCCAAAGCGATCGCTACGGCTGCGGCCCGAGGCATATCCCGCCAAGTCGCCCAGATCTTCCATGTCATGGACGTCTAAGCCCAGTAAGTGACCAACGCCGTGGGGGAAAAATAGAGCATGGGCATCTTGCGCTAGCAGGGCGTCCACTTGACCCAGCAAAATACCCAGATCGACTAACCCCTCTGTTAGGGTGCGGCAAGCCTGCCAATGGATATCGCGGTATTCTTTGCCAGGAGAGAGGGCGGCGATCGCCACATCGTGGGCTGCTAGAACAACCTCGTAAATGTCTCGCTGCGTCGAAGAAAACTGTCCAGAGACGGGCCAAGTGCGGGTCACATCCGAGGCCCAACCCAGCTCGGTTTCAGCGCCGACGTCCGCCAGCAGCAGATCGCCGGGCGATAGGGCGTTGTGGTACCGCTCATTGTGCAAGACATCTCCTTGCACCGTCACAATGCTGTTGTAGGCGGGCGTCATATCATGGCGCAGAATAACACCCTCCATCGCGCTGCGCACGTCAGCTTCTCGGCTCGCCTGTTTGGTGCAGGCCATTCCAGCCCGATGGGCCGCCACCGTCACCGCCGCCGCCCGGCGAATCTCCGCAAGGGCAGACTCGTCGTGGATCAGCCGTAGCTGTACCACAGCAGTAGCCAAAGCTTGGTCGGCGGGGGTCGGGTCAAAGTCCACAGCCCGCCCTAGAGCTAGGGCTTGGTCGTAGCGCATTTGTGCATCCTGCACCCTCAAGGTGGCGATGGCGTCGGCTTGAGCCAGATGGCGGGGCAGTTCCGCTAGGGGATAGGCCCCATCAGCGCCGATGGTCGCGGCGATCGCGGCCCTTGTTTCTGCGCTGCCATGCCACAGGGTACTGCTAGGATGGGCATCGTCCAAGAACAGAATGAGCCGGCCCTGATGCAAATAAACAACGGCATCTTGCAGCGGCAGACCCGCAAAATACAGGAAATGGCTACTGGCCCGGAAGGGATAGCGATTGGCTGGAAAATTTCGCGGTGTGGAACGACCGGACCACAGCACGACGGGATAGTCACACTGCTGCGCTAAGCGCTCTCGGCGGCGTAACAATGTGGGGCCGAGGGACATATCGGCGGACAATGTTGGGGCTAAAATCATAATTTAGATTATAGAGATTTTACGCCTAAACCTCCGCTTCAATAGTTGAGGCCATCTACGACAACTCACGGTTGAACGATTAGAGCCAAACTCACCATCCGACACCAGGGAGCGTTTCGAACATCAAAGCGATCGCAACGCATCAAGGCGTTGCAGACTCTTCGCAGATCGCCTGCAAAACGTGACCAACGAGCTCGCTAATCGTTCTGTCCTGATGATTGGCAAGAGACTGGACCTGTTCAATGAGAGAACGAGGCAGGCGGACTGCCATTACAGTTAGCTTGTTATCTTGATCTTCCATTTGCAACCTTACAAAGCCTCATATCTCACAAGTTATGTGATTGAAATCACTTGAGTCAATGGGTTTGTGATACTTATTTGAAACTTTATTTATAGTGCGATATAAAAAGTCAAGCGTTTACAAATATACTCTTTCACCTGATATATTCTTAATTCGTAGACAGCTTAAACCAATAGCTCTACTTTGCGAAAATAATGTGACACCTAGCTGGATAGATAGTAAGTTACTATGCAGAGACATGACGCCCCCCAACCAGCATTTCAGTTTGCACAGAAAGTGCAAGTAGCTTCCGGAGAACAAGGTCGCATCTGCGGGTATGTCTACTATTCCGATGCTCAGCAATGGCACTATGCCCTCAGTTTTGACCCGCAGCAGATGATTCCCGCCGAGGTGTGGTACACCGAGAGCGAGCTGATGCTTAGATAAAGGAGCTACGGGTTGATGCAGAGGTTAGCAACGGATCCTTGCTGATATTTGCTCAAATCAGGGCGCAGCACTTGAGTCATCCGGCGACCCCGTCGTCATCACAGTGCTGCTAGGCTCCGCTGTCTCTGAGCAGCTTGCACCACGGGAACAGGTCATTGTCGAGGAATCAGCAGAGGGCAATAGCGGCATCGAGTCGCGCATCAACCACAGCGTCGTGCTGCCTAGCAGCATCACGGTTCCCACTAAAGCACTCAACAAGAACTGCACCTGCGATCGCAATCGACAGATCTCCTGGTTCGATTGATCGATAATCATGCGGTCTGCAGGTCGAGACACAGTAGACAATGCTGGCCGCTGCTGGGTCGTTGTCGGGGAGAGCTGAGCTAGCTGTTCTAGCTCAGCCTCTTCAAATTCCTTGAGGTCCTGCAGCAGCTGCGGCAGTCGCTGGCCTGATGCCACCTTTCGGTACAGCCAATTGGTCACTAGCGCAGGGCAGTTTTTCTTAAACCAGATAAACCCAGCCATCCGAAAAACGGGCTTCACGCGGGGGGCGATCGCCTTAGTAACGCGGTTCAGCGGGCGTAGGGAAATCTTTTGGTCAATGAAATCGTCGACTCCGATATCGTAAAGACGGTCAAGAATCAGTTTTACGGTGGATTCTTGATCGCTAAATATGGTCTCCAGCAGCAGCGAAACATCATGCATGCACTCAGCCTGCATTCGCTTCTGCTTCAGGGTCTTATCGGTGATTACGTCGGGACGATTCTGGCTCACGTAGGCCTCTGTCGCTGTCACTACGTAGGATGCGATCGCTCAATAC
>JBARYO010000804.1:0-2235 GCA_049647905.1 Elainellaceae cyanobacterium
CCAAGTCAAACAGCTTGAGCCACAAGATCAACTGCAGGCCATGCGGGATATTACGCTCGGAAAAGACACTCTGCTGAGTCGAGAGTATGGATCTCTTGGCGCAGAAACCAAGCTTGCCTTCTGGTATCAACTCGCGCGCGGCATGGAAGATGGCAGCATCATTCCTGTGCCCGACGATTATTCAACTCCAAATGGCGCAACTCAGCTCGTTGGAAAGCTTGAATCTCTCGGCTTTGAGGCGCAGATTACGGTACTGCGGAAGCTGGCTGATGGGATGGGCGCTAACCCCGCGTCAGGCTCTAGCATATAGAGGCCGCAATCCAAAAACAGACCACAACAATAGGAAAGGGGGCGCAAGTGCAGCGCCCCCTTTCCTATTACGCAGCCGATGGGTTGGTCTAGAAGCTCATTTCCGCTTCTTGAACCTTCTCAACCTGCTTCTTCTTAATCACCAAGAAAGTTTGGCTAAGCATGATGGCCGCGACGAAGGCAATCAGCCCCTTGACGCGGGTTGGGCTCTGCAAAACAATCTCACCATCCACTTGGCCAAACCCACCCACGTTGGGGTTCTCGGTTAGGCTAGCGCCAGCTGCGATCGCCTCCCCTTCTGCAATCGTCAGCGCCGGACCCGGTGGAATGGCATCGACAACTGACTTACCATCTTCAGTTTGGATGGTGACGCTGTAGCCGCCATCGTCCGACTTGGCTACACCAGCAATGGTGCCAGCCGCAGATGCTTTGTAGACTGCATTGTTGCTCTTCTCACCTGTGGGGTAGACCTGGCCTCGGCCTCGGTTACCGCCCACATGGACAGAATACTTACCAAAGTGAACCGATTTATCAGTACTTGGATCAGGAGAAAGCACCGGGAAGACGATCTCTTGGTACTGGTCACCAGGCAGTGGCCCAACGAGCAAGATATTTTCTTGGTCTTCGCTGTAGGTCTGGAATAGGTAGCTCGGTCCGACCTCTTCCTTCATTTCCTCAGGAATGCGATCGTCGGGAGCGATTTTGAATCCTTCGGGCAGCATTAGTACGGCACCGACGTTCAGCGGACCTTTGCTACCATCTGCCTGCACCTGCTGGGCGCTGAGGTCGTAGGGAATGTTGACAACGGCCTTAAACACGCTGTTGGGTAGCACCGACTGCGGCACTTCCACTTCCGTGGGCATGGCACCTAGGTGGCAGTTGGCGCAGACAATACGCCCGGTGGCTTCTCGGGGAGAATCATAGTTTTGCTGCGCCCAGAAGGGGTAGGCGGCAGCGGATTGAGGGAAAGCAGCAGTACAAGCCAGTAGTGAGGCTGTTGCCAGAGCAAGGAGGGATGTCCTTAGGGCAATCTGGCGGCTACTAGATAGGAATCGAGTCCAAAGGTTCGCGCGCATGGGTATAGCTAAAAGTCGTCTATGGGTAGTGAGAGCAAGGGGTGTGGCGATTGGTCAGCAGCATCGGGCTAAATCGGCAATCTAGATCGACGTCGGACTAAATCGACAGCAGAGTGGCCGGTCTTGGCCTAAATCCACCAGGGATTCTCGCCGGTACGGAAGTCTGTTTCAGTCCAGGGGGATAGGGCAATTTTGCCGTCGTCATTTACGTCAGCGTGGGCCAGAGCCAAGGACAGCGGTGCTGGGCCTCGCACGACCTTGCCTTGGTCGTTGTATTGGGAGCCATGGCACGGACAAATGAACCTGTTCTCTGCCGCATTCCAAGGCACAACGCAGCCTAGGTGGGTGCATACGGCGTTCAAACCATAGTCTGCGATCGCCTCACTGCTCTCCACCACGACATAGGTGGGGTCGCCCTTAAGTCCCTGGGCCAAGACGCGATCGCCCACGGTATGGCTGGATAGAAACTCACTGGCCGTGATGGCATTGCCCAAGGCATCTTTAGCGAGAACACCGCCGCCTGCTGCGCCGCTTGAGGGGGGAATAAAGTATTTGACGATCGGATATAGTGCGCCCAAAGCGGTTCCCGTGATGGTACCGAAGGTGAGCAGATTCATAAATTGGCGACGTCCCATATCGGGGACATCAGGTGTTCCAGAAGCTTGAGTCATGGCGTAATGGGGAATCGATTACAGTGAGTCAAAAAGGAAAAAGGAGCATGCGAGCTGGGCGATTTAGAAGGTCTTAGCACAGAAACATGCCACGATACCGACAGGCTCTCCAACACAGCAGCTACCCCAACAAAAGTCAGCAGCGCCTGTTAACAGTTTTTCTAAAAGTATTATTACAC
>JBARYO010000805.1:0-7732 GCA_049647905.1 Elainellaceae cyanobacterium
GGCGAACTAGTCCCTAGACGTTAGTTCTTTCGGTGCTCCACTGACGCTTTACGACGATCAGCGCCTTAGCACAATCATTCCTATAGCGTCCGACGCCAGAACATCAGCCACAGCGCGTTTGCCGCTAGAAGCAAGGGGGTTAGCCAGTCGCCCCAGCGCACGTAAATGGTTTGAGTCGTCCGCTGCTCTACGGTGGCTAACTTAAGGACATAGCGATTGGCATCTGCCCGCCAGCGGGTCCGGCCACGGGGATCGATGATGCCAGAGTACCCTGTGTTTGTAGCTCGCACTGCCCAGCGATTGGTTTCGATAGCCCGCATCAGGTCTTGGGCATGGTGCTGAGCCATCATGGCGGGGGGGTAGGGATCGTTGTTGGACGCCGTGATGATTACCGTACCCCCCGCCGCCGCTTGATTGCGGAATAAATGGGAAAACGCAGATTCGTAGCAGATACCAGCGATCGCCTGCCCCACTGGAGTCTGAAAGGCTTGGTGATATTGGCCGGGCACCATATCAGACTGAATTGGAGAAAGTCTGCTGATAACACGGCCCAGGCTGTTTTGCAGCGGGATGTACTCCCCCAATGGCACGAGCTTGACTTTGTCGTAGCGTCCCACAATCTGGCCGTTGCCCGCGACGGCAAGCAAGCTCTGGGTAAGATGGTTCTCTTTTGTCGCGAACGTCCCTACCACAGCCGCTACGCCGCGATCGCGAATCGCTTTTGCCATAGGGTTTTCTCCCCCATCGGCAGGGCGATCGGGCAGCCAGCGGAACGGCAGCGCTCCCTCCGGTAGCACAACAAGCTCAGCTCCACCGTCAACCAAGGCGTGATAACCGCGGGTGTACCCCTGCAACGCTCGACGAATTCCGTCGCTATATAGCTTTATTCGGGTTGGGATATTGCCTTGGATGATGCCTACGGTAAGAGGCGTGCCAGACTCAGCGGGGAGATAGAACAACAACAGCCCTAGCCCATGCGCCGAGAGCAGGGTGCCTAAGGCTAGGGCAATGAGAGATCTAGAGCTAGGTACCAATGAGTGGGTAATACTGTTGCCCCCCGACAGCGGTCTTTCTGTTGCTCGTTCCGCGCCACCAGATTGCTGACGGGCCTGTAGCCACGCCTCTGCCAGTAGGGCATTGACTGCCACAATCGCTACCGACAGCGTTGATGGCCCCGATAGTCGTGAGAGGTGAAGCGCAGCTAGATTATCTGGACTCTGGGTCAAGGCTAAAGACGGCCAGTAGAGAATGCCCTGCTGCATCATCGCGTCTAACCCAACCCAAAGCCCCAGACCTAAAAGAATGCGGTGAACGATCGCCCCGGTTCGGTAGGACCATGACTGACGTGAGTCACCGCGCCGCGCCGCGATCCAAGTCGTTAGCCCCGTAAATAGGGCAGCCCAGCTGCCCATCCACAGGCCACCTGCGATCGCGGCGGTGCCCCAGCAAAACGCAGCGATGGCAAGGCTCGCCAACCAGGGAACGCCCATCCAGGTTAGGGGGTGGAGAGACCATAGCCAGTGCATCGTGATGCCGCTGTAGAGAAATCCCCAAACGAACCCGTAGCCAACCGCAACCCGGATAGACTGAGTCAGTGATTTGACAGGCCACTCGCTGGATAAACTGACCGTGGCCCATAGCGGCACCAAAGCAACCCAAGCCAGAGGCCAAGCGCGAATGGGAGCAGCTGTTGCACCCATACAGATGCCGCCAAGGATAACTGCAGCAAGACGAGCATTGGGGCGAATACGCTTGACCATGGCGAGGGTTGTCTACGCCAATCTCAGCTCAAGCATCACTCGTCGCATCATCTGCGGCCTCATCATTCCCATCCACGACTAGGACGTCACCTACTGGCGGACTTAGGGCTGCTGAATCGACTGAGATTTCGAGGTCTTCTACCGGCAATACATCTCCGGCATCCCCAATCTCATCAGCGCTATCTGAGGGATTGTCTTCCTCATCCTCCAAGGGGGGAACGATGGCAATGCCAGCGATCGCATCGTCGTCGTCGAGGCGCTGCACCTGCACCCCGGTTGCCGATCGAGACTGGCAGGATATGGCGTTAACCGCCTGGCGAATAACAATGCCCCGATTGGTGGCAATGATCAGTTCATCGACATCGTCTACTATTCTCAGAGCCGCCATCTGATCGTTTTCCTTACGGAATTTAATCGCCCGGAGCCCCATTCCAGCCCGCTTTTGCAGCCGGAACTGGGAGACAGGAACGCGTTTACCCAAACCGCCCGTGGTGATGACCAGCACCCACGGCCCTTCATCAGGACATGGCCCCTCGGCAGAGGGTGACGCGTCATCATCAGCATCAGCCACTAGGGCATCGCCAATTTGATCTAGGGTAGAGCCTGGCAAAATATCCATGCTGATCAGTTCATCGCCCCCTCGCAAAGACATGGACCGAACGCCACGGGTAGGCCGGCCCAGCGGACGCAACTGCTCATGATCTGTACGGAAGTGAATGGTCATACCCCGCCGGGAGCCAATAATAATGCTGTCTTCTTCCCGAGCCCGTCGCACCCAGCGTAGCTGGTCGCCCTCTTCTAATGAAATAGCGATGAGGCCATTGGCGCGGATGTTACTGAAGGCCGAGAGCATTGTTTTCTTGACGTAGCCGCCACGGGTGAGCATGACAAGGTACTCATCGTCGGTGAACTCCGACACCGGCACCAGCGAGGTAATTTTTTCATCCTTAGGAATGGGCAGCATTTGCACAATGGGGATGCCGCGAGCCGTGCGGGATGTCGCCGGAATCTGATAAGCCCTGAGACAGTAGGTGACACCGCGATCGCTGAAGAATAGGATGCTGTCGTGGTCGCAGCAGCTGATGAAGTGCTCCACGCCATCATCGTCTTTCATCCGGGCTCCGGCCTTGCCACGCGTGGCTCGGTTTTGAGCCTCAAAGGTGCTCACCGGCATACGCTTCAGATACCCTTGCTCCGTCAGCAAAATGATGGCCTGCTCGTTGGCGATCAGGTCCATGTCCTCAAGGTCGCCCAATGTCTGCTCAATCACCGTCATGCGCGGCGTTGAGAAAGCCTGCTTCAGCTCATTGGCTTCAGTCTCAATAATCTCCAAAACGCGCTCGCGGCGAGCCAGAATATCTTCTAGGTCTAAAATTTCTGCCTGTAGCGCCTCATGTTCCTGCTGAATCTTCTCGGCTTCTAAGGCTGTCAAGCGCCGCAGCTGCATCTGTAAAATAGCGTCGGCTTGGGTGGCAGATAGCGAAAAGCGCTCCATGAGCTGCTGCTTCGCTGTTGGCGAATCAGCAGCTGCGCGAATCAGCTGGATGATAGCGTCTAAGTTTTCTAGGGCAATGAGCAAGCCCTGTAACAAGTGATCGCGTTCTTGAGCCCGCCGCAGGAAGTATTGAGTTCGCCGGGTAATCGTCTCAATCCGAAACGCAAGAAAGACCTCCAGCATGCGCTTGATGCTCAGCAGCTGTGGCTCACCATCCACCAAAGCCAGCATGTTGACGCCAAAATTGTTTTGAATAGGGGTCTGTTTATAGAGGTTGTTCAAAACAACTTGAGGATAGGCATCGCGCTTCAGCTCAATGACAATGCGCATGCCGTTGCGATCGCTTTCATCACGGATATCCGAAATGCCATCCAGTCGGCGATCGTTCACCAGCTCAGCGATCTTTTCGATCAGCGCTGCCTTGTTGGTTTGGTAGGGCAACTCAGTGATGATAATGGCTTCGCGGTCGGGGCGCCCGCGCTGCTCAAGGGTCTCAATAGCTGCAACACCTCGCATTGTCACCGAGCCTCGCCCTGTGAGGTAGGCATCTCGGATACCGCTGGTGCCGAGAATTTGCCCTCCTGTCGGAAAGTCCGGTCCAGGGATATAGCGCCGCAGCTCTTCATCGGAGATGTCGGGCTGATAAATCAGGGCAATGAGTCCATCTACTAATTCACCCAGGTTGTGGGGTGGGATGTTGGTCGCCATGCCCACGGCAATACCGGATGATCCGTTGAGCAGCAGCTGTGGGATTCGGGCGGGCAAGACAACTGGTTCTTGCTGAGAGCCGTCGAAGTTGTCAGCGAAGCCGACGGTCTCAGCCTCAATGTCCTGAAGCAGGGCATTGGAGGTGAGGGCCTGGAGGCGACATTCGGTATATCGCATCGCGGCTGGCGGATCGTTGTCGACAGAGCCAAAGTTACCGTGACCGTTGATCAGGGGTAACCGCATGGAAAAGTTCTGAGCCATGCGCACCAGCGCATCATAGACCGCAGTATCGCCATGGGGATGATACTTGCCCAGCACCTCCCCGACGACGCGGGCGCACTTCCGGAACGGGCGGTCTGCCGACAAACCCAGCTCGTGCATGGCATATAAAATGCGCCGATGCACTGGCTTGAGCCCATCGCGGGCATCGGGCAGAGCACGCCCGACAATAACGCTCATGGCGTACTCTAGGTAGGACCGAGACATTTCGTTGCGCAGGTCTGTCGAAATGATCCGCTCTTGGGGAATGCTCATACGGTTTGAAACTCAAAAAAACTAAGCCTGCAGACACAGCTAACAGCCGCCCCTGCTTGGAATAAATAACCTACCGACGTGCGCGTATCTTCGGACGTACGCACATATTTTAAGTAGTCTAATTTTAGCATGTGTAGCGTAACCGGCTGAGCCCTCTGTCTGCAACGGTTCCACTGGATTTCAGACTACTTATTCATCCACCTCATATAGTTATCTAGAAGGCGAACTCTCGCTAGAATGGCGAAGCACGTTCTGTCGGCTTGGATGCCGTTCGCCATGCTGCCCATCTTCTATTCAGATCAGTTTCTTGACCACGACACGGGTGCCTTTCACCCAGAAAATTCAGGACGGCTGACGGCCATCGTCGACAGGCTGACCCGGCATCCTCTATCCGCTCAGATCGACTGGCGATCGCCCACCCCCATTGACCAGAAAAACTATCCAAAAGACCGCGTTCATCAGGCCATCGGTGCGGTACATACGCCGCACTATATTGACAAACTCCAAAACCTTGCTCGCTCTGGCGGTGGTGCAGCTGACGCGGATACCGTTGTGTCGTCCCGCAGCTTTGACGTCGCGCAGCTGGCCGTTAGCGCCTGGCTAGATAGCATCGACTATGTTTGTCAGCATAACCAACCAAGCTATGCCTTAACTCGACCTCCTGGGCACCATGCCCTACCAGATCGGGCTATGGGATTTTGTCTATTTTCTAATGCTGCGATCGCCGCCTACTACGGGCTGACTCAGCCTGGGATCGAGCGCATCGCGATTCTAGATTGGGATGTTCATCACGGAAACGGGACCCAAGCGATTGTGGAAACTCACCCCCGCATCGCCTACTGCTCGCTGCATGAGTATCCTCACTATCCAGGCACCGGCAGCGCCTCAGAGACTGGAGCCTATCAAAATGTTCTTAATGTTCCGATGGCGGCAGGATCCGATGGCGACGACTACAATTTGGCATTTTACGATCGCGTTTTGCCGTTCCTACAGCATTGGCAAGCGAATATTATTATCGTTAGCGCTGGATATGACGCGAGCCGAGCCGATCCGCTCTCTCATCAAAATCTTTGTCCAGCGGACTACAATCGGCTTACACAACATTGCTTGGCCATAACATCAGCAGTCACATTCGGCTTAGAGGGTGGTTATGACCACAGCGACCTAGCGGCCTGCGTTGTAGCGACAATTGAAGCTTGCCTACAACACTAGGGATCTAATGTGGATTGGCCTTTTGCCCGTTGGCTCAGGGGGTTGGTGGTGAAATTAGTGCGTCATTCGACCTTGCCAGAAGATATCAGACGCGTCAGGTTCAGGGTTGGTTAAGATTCAGAGCTGTTGTAGACTGCTAGCTTGAGCTATTGTGCCGACAACACCAATCTTGGGCTTGCGTTGTTGCGGTGTTGAAGCCCTCAATAGGTAGCGGGCTCAGACGGTTCTACTAGAACCAGTACAGTCATGGACTGTGGGGTCACAGCCTGGGCTCTTCGCCTGAAATTCCGGCGAACGCTGTCCGGCAACGCAAGCTACAGTAAGCAGGAGTAAAACGAAGTATTTCATGTCAATCGCCCTTCAGTTAGATGCACAACTAACTAAAGAGTGCCGATCTGCCGGTGCAAGTTTATTCAGCAGGTGTACTGAAAACTGCAAAACTCCCCAGAGCAGTCAAGCTTGATTGGGTAAGTTTACGGATTGTGTCGACTTATATAAATCTGTGCGGCATCCCACTGAGATCGCAAAACGAGTCACTGCTCCGTAAAGGAGGACTGCCTGATTGGGGTAGGCGATGCCATCAACTTAATTAATTTCAACAATTTTCTCGATCTTTGAGCAATAAAGTTGTATTATTACGTCAAATGGTGCTCAATCAGCGATCCATCAAGCTTGGTCAATTCTTAAAGATAAAGCAGGTTGTTCAGACTGGTGGGCAAGCAAAGATGCTTGTTCAGTCTGGTGAAGTGTTTGTCAATGGAGCTGTTGAAACGCAGCGAGGTCGCAAGCTTTTCCCAGGCGATCGCGTAGTGGTGTTCGATTCAACTTATCAGGTTGAGGCTGAATAGCAGTTTGTTTACAAACGCTAAGGGTTCGTAAAGGCTTTGCCTCCTATGACCTACCGCCCACACCGCACATTGCTCAGGTTTGCCTGCAGTTTGGTCTGCGTGTGTTTGATAGCATTCTGAGGCAGCCCACTGGCTTTACTTTTATAGGCTGTAGCACTGGCAACCGATTGGCTCAGGCTTGTCTACATAGCCTTGCCTCATGGTTCCCGACCGCCAGAGGCTAAGTTACGCCAGCTTTGCATCCTTCTAGGATGCAGGAGGCTGTTGAACTAAGCCGCTCGGAGCAATCAGCATTGAGTGAATTATCAGGATATCCCCACCATTTAGCTCTTGGATAAGCGTCGTTTCCAAATCTCCTGCCTATCCAACCCGAGCAATGCCCAATGAAAAGAACATTACAGATATTGTAGGACTAACGAGTATGACTCCTTCTAATGAACTACCAAAGTTTCTTGCCGATATCCATCGAAACTCTTGGCAGGCCCGCGTTCGTCAGCTAAAGCGAGAGTTATCGCGTAAAAGTACATCCCCATCGTTTGATAACATGCACAGCATGCGGAGATCTAGCCGCAGCAAGCCACGCCGCTATAGTCCAGCCCACAGCAGCTAGGTCGCGCAGCCCATCGTCGTGGTCCCGTCAATTTCGTTAACCTTTGGGTGTGTCTATGACAAGTAATTCAGCGCCTAATTCGGGTTGGGAACACCGAGATCATGGCAAAGAGTTGACGTCTCTAGAACCCCCGCCATCTACTACTGCTACTGACCCACCGCAGAAATCTGAAAACAGTCAGCATCGTACATCTTTGGCTCAACGACGAGCGTGCTATGAGCAAGCCGTGCGAACAGCGATCGCCCGTCAGTTTCCGTTTGGAGAAGCAGATCGGCAGACTCTAAGGCGACTGCAGCAAGCGTTGAAGCTGTCAGACAATGATGCCCAAGCTATCAGCCGCGAGATCATCGCCCTTGTGGTTGACGGAGAAATGCGCTACCAAACAATGCTTCAGCGCTACGAAGACATGTTCCAGCGTGTCTTAGAGGAAAATAAGCGGATATCAGATGGAGAGCGGTGGCGGCTAACGCAGCAGATTTCCCAGTGGGGCATCTCCCCCGGCGATGCCAATGTCATTGAGAAGCAAGTTCGTGCTCGGTACCAAGCTGACGGTTTAGCTATAGTC
>JBARYO010000806.1:0-2215 GCA_049647905.1 Elainellaceae cyanobacterium
CAAACTACAGAGTATTGATTCTCATTAAGCTCGAACTGTTGATAGCGTCGCCGACGAAAATTCCTGTAACCCTCATTGCTTCGTGTTAATTATCCGATGTGCCAGTCGGAAGTGCGGAAGACGGGTTTTAGTAATCTTTGTGCAAATTAATAAGACTGCTGCCTTGCACGATTTTGCAGGAGCAATATCACCGTTCAGATTTCACCTCGCTTGAGCAACAACTACAAGAAGAGCAAAGAAAGTCACACTTGCCTAAGCTATAGTTCTTGTGTATTATTAGTTCAAAAGTACTAAAATGACGTTGGTTCGATAGTCCTTAGACGTTATGTGATGCTGTAGAAGTTTCCCCAACACATCAGAACAATTTTGTGTCCCCGTGCTACTGCTACGACGTCGAACTTTGAGCCGAAAGCGTTGTCCTAAACAACAGGCCTAACGCAAAAATATCTTGTAAAAGCAAAATTAGCAGATTGATGTCGCTTTAGCGGGAGAAACTTCTCGCTAAAGGCTTCCCGCTTTTCAGGTAATCATTTGGCTAGAAGGCAAGTGGCATAGTTAGCGGTACAGCTATATCAAATCATTGAAAGTAATATCTAGGAATAAGGAAAAACATGGTTAACGATTTTTTGAACGCATCGCCCTGTCAGCAGTGTTCTCAGCTAAATCTACTAGGAAGTGAGCAGTTGAATCAGCTTATAGATCAACTAGAAGTACAAAAGAAAAAGCTACCAGTCGAAGAACACTCAATTATCGACTGGGGTGTCAACCTCGTAAGAGCTAAACTTCAAGAAGAGATGACATTTATGCGCGAGATAGAGCAACAATGGATTGAGCTCAGAGAAAAGTATTCAGACATGGAAAAATATGTAGAAAACTCTGAATGGAGACATCTGAATTTGAAAAGCTGTGAAGGCAAAGACCACTTGTACAACTTAGCCAGATCAGATTTTTTGAGCATCATACAGCTGAGTGTAAAAGAAGGGCGCATCAGAGATAATGATTTCGAAGGCTGTATCAAAGATATAAAAAGAGGCTTGCACTACATCTGTGAGTATATGGGTGAACCTCAACTATACTCGGAATTGATCGCAGATTATAGAGCAGACTTCTACAGGCATGCAAGCAATGAAGAATTTTCTATGTACTGGATAGAAATGGATAGAGTATTGGGTGAGAATTTATCCTAAGCTGTCTATTTGTACAAAGTACTTGGAAATGATTATGCCATTTAATATGTAGTAACAATCCTCTATTTTTTCTTTATTACAGACTCATAGAAAAAGGCTTTCCGATTTTCTGATAACTTTACTTTTGGGATTTTTTTCCTTCTAAAAGAGACTCGTTGAATCTTGACTGACGTTCTTTTGAGTCAATTTTTACATCTCTAGAAATGTACGCTTTAAAGTCTTGAATTAGCAGATCTAATGCTTGAATTTCTTCGCCTTCTGTGTTTTTATTCTTCAGCTCGTTAAGAGTATTTATCATTAGGTTCATTTGAACCTTGAAGATGTTGTCGATACGCTCGTATCTACCTTCTTTAAATTCTGATGAGTTCAGTTTTTCGCTTTTAGGTGTCGCACTTCTATTCACAGTGGATAAAAGCTTGTTTCGAGATTCTATGTCGGGGAAAGAACTGTTAATTTGAATTGACAAAATTTTATCCTCGGCTTTTTTAAAACACGCAAAATCGTGGTGCCTAAATTCGCCCGAAACCTCTTGCAACGTGATCATAGATCTTTCAAGCAAGCTCTCAATAGTTTCTAGAATAATTTTTTTATCTTTTTGTTCAAGAGTCGAGTCATTGCTCATTTGATCCAAGATTTGACTTAATTCAAGATCTACCATTTTATGCTCTATCCAGTAGATATACATTTCTAGCGATCTTATCGAAGACTTCATATCATTTTGACTAGATTCAATAGAATCTGAGCCAATTTTATTTCTTAAGACAATCTCCATTTCTCTCCGCAAATCTTGCTTAATGCTCTTTTTTTCTTGATCTTTTAAGATTTCTGTGAGAATATCCTTGACAGCGAAAGCTGCGAAGATGGAGGCGACTGTAAAAATAATTGGGAAAGCCATCTGACTAAACAAGTCGCCTTTCCAGTTTGACTCTAGCTTGTCAATTTCGTCTTTGACAAATCTCTCGGATTGAGTCTTCACTTCTTCTCTGACTTGTCCATCAATAAGTAGACCAGCCTGATAAAACCGAGGT
>JBARYO010000807.1:0-1882 GCA_049647905.1 Elainellaceae cyanobacterium
AATGATGAAGGCTCTGCTGCCACAAACCCCTACTCTCAAGGCAGCGCTGGCGCAGTTGTCACCATCCTAACTACCGCATCTGGCTGAGCCTATTCTGCGCCGACAGCAGCAGGTTTTGGGCCTCTAGATAGACCGTCGTGCCGCTCTCAACAGTCTGCAGCCGGTTAACAATACCCTGCAGCCGACTGACCACCGCGTCTCGGCTCAGCCGGCTGGCATCGGCCTGCAGCACCGTAATATCGCGCTGAGCCTGCTGAAATGCTGCTACCGAAGCTACCTCCGCATCCCGCCGAACCCGCACTGTTGCCAGGTTTGCCTGATACTGGGCAGCGATCGCCTGAGCCTGGGTATAGCCCTCCTGGTTTTGCTGCGGCACCCGGTCCAACCGCAGCAGCGCCGCCTGCCACAGATCCTCAATTTGCGCCCACTGCACCGCCGTATGGGGCGGGTTATCCGCTGCCTTGGCGGCCTGCCAGCCAAACTCCCGCGCCGCCTGGATCAGCGTGTTGGCCTCTTGGTTCCCGGCAATGCGCCCTGTTACCTCGCCAAAGTCCCGCTCATAGGCCGAGAGCTTTTGCTGAGCGATCGCCCCCGCTAACGTCGTGCTGGGAAGCTGGTCGAGTTGGTCAATAGCCTGCTGCCAATCGGCGATCGCCTCGTCTTTGTCTACAGGTGATGTGGCTTGGCTATAGCGCTGTTTGCCGCTCTCAAGCTGCTGCTCCGCGCTGAGCAAGGCAGCTTGCGCATTTTCCTCCTGAAAAACCTGGGCATTGAGCCGCCCTAGGGTTGCCCTAGCCTGATCGAAGGAGATGCGGCTGAAGCGCCAGTCATACGACACAAACGAGTAGTTGGGGTATCTGGACAAAAATCCTATGGGCAAGCGATCTAGTCGGTCTTGGGCTTGCTCAACCTTTTGCTTACCCGAGTCAACATCCTCAAAACTGGTGACTTGATCGAGGAGCTGTTCCGCCTGAGCTAAAAGGGATATGGCGGCTCTATAGTCATTCTCAAACCGAATGTAGCTCGGTAAAAGCAGCGCTGGAGCAACTTCGGCGATGGGGCGGCGAATCGCCGTATAGGGCAAGTTGGCGATCCACAAAACACCAAGGGGTAACCCTACAAGCAACGCCGCAATCAATAGATTTTGGGGCAGAGGCGATCGCTGACGATGGGCTAGCCGCCGTGCCGGGGAGGGTTGCGGCTGGAGTTCGGCCTCAATCTCACGCTCTAGATCAGCTAGAGTTTTCGGTTGGGCGTGACTAGCGTTGGGCGGCTCTGACCGCTTTGCCCGAGATCGAAAAAAAGGCATTAGGCGACGCAGCTCGATTAAGCGTAGGGTTTCTCTGTTATACCTATAATCGAGCCCAAAATTGATGGCTTGACACCACCGACTGCGCTGTCACAATTACGTTGCCGCTGTGTTCCATACGGCGCTAACGCGGTCCATGCCGTAAGTCACATGTTCGTAAGGGCGGCATGAAATCTCGACAATCTGCTTGAGTATCTCGGTTGCTGGGATGCAAGCTTAGATTGTCGTCATCACAACACAGCATAAAACTATGCGTCGGCGAGATTTAGCAAAAAACAAGTTGAACCAGGCCAAGTCTATTGCCTTGGGTTCAAAGCGTCAGGTCTTTAAAGACTTTGTCAATTCCCAAGATCAAAACGATCTATTTAGATTTCGTGCTAGTGGTTCCACCAATGTAAAACTCAAGCTGCGAGGGCTAAAGGATAACGCAGACCTGCAAATCTTTGCCCCGAAAACCACCAATCGCGATGTCAGACGCAATATTGGCAAAACGAACTGGAGTCGCTTGAGTGGCGCAAAAATCCGTCAGTTCTTGACCCCTGTCGCTCGGTCCCGTAAAGCAGGGCGCAGTGG
>JBARYO010000808.1:0-2782 GCA_049647905.1 Elainellaceae cyanobacterium
GCCTTCGCCTGACAGGAGCGCAGCAGGATGGTCTGCAGCAGTTCGGCGGGCATATCGGGCTGCAGGGATGGGGCGGCTTCAAGCTGCTCAAACAGATCCGCATCCCAAATGATGCCGTATTTGATCACCTCCGCCATCCCTGCCCGGAACTCCCGCACCGGCAGCGTGGTCAGCACCTGAGGATCAATGACTACCTGGCGCGGCTGGTGGAACGCGCCAATCAGGTTCTTGCCCTGGGGGTGGTTGACGCCAGTTTTGCCGCCGACGGAGGCATCCACCATGGCCAGTAGAGATGTGGGAATTTGGACAAAGCGGATGCCCCGCAGCCAGGTTGCCGCCGCAAAGCCCGTCATGTCGCCAATCACGCCGCCCCCGAGGGACACCATGGCGGAGGAGCGCTCTAGCTGGTGGGCTAGGGCCGCATCGTAGATCGTTTGAATAGAGTCTAGAGTTTTGTAGGCTTCGCCATCGGGCAGAATACAGGGAGCCACAGCAAACCCAGCCCCCTCTAAAGCCGCGATCGCCTGGGAGCCGTAGTGCTCAAACACCGTCGGGTTGGATACCAGCAGCAGGCGATCGCCCGTCAGTACGGCTTTCAGGCGCGTTCCCAGCTGGTCTAAGCTGCCTGAGGCAATAACCACATCGTAGCGATCCGCTGGCAGGTGAACGGTGATTGCGGTCATGATGATGAGTCCTCTGGCATTGGTAATAGCATTGATGGGAGCGCGGGGATAATGACTTGGCGTGCAGAAATGCGGTTTACTAGAACTACCGATGTCTGCGCTGATGCCGACAAGCATTAGAGTATAGAGGCATCAGGCCAACTCGTTTAAACCATTGTCTAAGGAGCATTTAACTATGTCTGGAGCGATCGCCTACGTTTTAATGCTGAGTACATTTATAGGCTTGGCATTCGGCATGTACTATGGCCTGCGCCTAGTCAAGATTATCTAGAATTTGGCCCTGATCTAATCGGGCTGTCGCAAAATTCCGAAGACAGAGGTATACCCGTGCACAAACGTCGTTTGCCCCACGGGTCCAATTTCCCCATTGCAGAAAAACCCGCTGAGGGGCGTGTTCTGCAGATGTTGATTAAACATCTGAGAGTCAAAGTTGGCCTCTTGATACAGCCGCTCTCCGCGCCCAAGGCAGGCAAACATCAAGGCTCCCACCGGACTAGACGCGGGGTGCTGGCTATCTTGATGTTGTCGATACTGACGCAGCAGGGTCTCCAAATCTTCTGCCGATGTTTTGGCATCCCGCAGGTGGAACTGGATTCGCATTCCAGGGCGAACGCGATCGCCAATAGCCAAAGCCCCGCCCTTCGGATCAACCCCCATCAAGTTGCGAATTAGAAAGTCTCCCGGCTCCAGCACCTGCTTAAATTCGCTTTGCGCAACACCCACAAATAGAGCCTGCTGCGCCAATTCCCGCTCTTCGGGGGTAAGGTCGCTGGCCAGCTCCTGCAGTGCTTCTAGGGGCGGGCGGGTGTTATTGTCGCTGTTGGTGTCCTGAATCTTCAAAATAATATTGCGATCGCCCTCGACCACTTGATATATCGGCCCCACGGGGCGGCATCCCTGGGCCACAATGGCATCTAGCGTCACGTTGCCGCTGAGGGCAACCCCAATGGCTCCCCCTTGCAGCGCAGCCCCCTTGTAAAACAGAGACCCCTGCTGCGCCGCTGCGCCACCGCTGGCCAACCCGCCCACCTTGGTGGCACTGGGGTACGCGTAGTCCAACCCCTGTAGCAGGTCTGTCATAATCCCCGAAATTGGATCTGCCAGCAAAATAAAGCTGGGCTCTGACTGCGGCGACACGCCCACCAAGTCAATCCAGCGATCTGGCGGACCGTCTAAGTCTGGAAGCGCTGTAGACACAACGCGAAAGGGCGTAATCGTCACATCTGGAAGCTCAGCCAAAGCAAGGCTCAGGGCCGGACTATCTTCGATCTCCTGGGTCGCCTCTTGGTCATTCGTGCCAATGATGCCACCCCCACTGCAGCCGATCAGGATCGGCACCGATAGCCGCTCCTGCAACAGCGGCATGAGGCGAGAATACTCGCTAGCGAAGGCCGACGAGATAAACACAAACCCCAGATCTGGGGTTCCTGACAGTGAGGCTTGGGCTTGCTCCACCACGTGCTCAACAGCGGCTTCCAGGGACGCACGGGTGGATAATGCACTAGTCCAACGCATAAAACTTACTCAGTGACTGCCTAGGTTTAGCGGTACTCCGCCAGACGGGATTGACGCATTAAGCGGGATCTGCGCAGAAGCACACCTGCATAGCATCCCCTCTAGAAAGCGTCTATCACTTCCATTACAGTACAAATCAGCCTTATTGGGTATTTTATAAATTAGCTGACTAGGGCATCCTGGTATGGTGCTAGGTATTTATACTCTGCAGCACTAGCGCCAACGCAATATCAAATCGACGCCAGATCTAAAAACATTCTTTCAAGATAGGCGGGTTGACCGAGGACGCTAGGATAATTGATGAACATACTGAACTTATTGAGCAATCGGTTAAATCATTATGAGCGATATCAAAACTCAGATAGAGCAAGAACGTGACCAAGCCCGCAGCGTTTGCGACGTCGAAGGTGCAACATCAGAGGGATGTGCCGCAGCGTGGGACGCGGTTGAAGAACTTCAGGCTGAAGCCTCCCACCAGCGCCAAGATGGCCCTAAGAAGTCGTCGCTAGAAACTTACTGCGACGACAACCCCGATGCCGACGAGTGCCGTGTCTACGACGACTAATCAATAACCTGCTATTCCG
>JBARYO010000809.1:0-3981 GCA_049647905.1 Elainellaceae cyanobacterium
CAGTAGCCTGCACCATAAACCGTCTTGATGTAGTTGGGGTGGCGAGGATCGGGTTCTAGCTTGGTGCGCAGATGCCGGACATGCACGCGGATAGTCTCAATGTCGTCACTGGGATCGTAACCCCAGACTTCCTTGAGAATTTCACCAGGAGAGACGGTTTGACCATGGCGCTGCAGTAGACAATGGATCAACTCAAACTCAAGGTGAGTCAATTTGACTGTTCTATCGAACCAAATGGCCTCTAGACGTTCCGGAATTAAGGTCAATGGACCGTAGTCCAAAATCTCAGAGCTTTTTGCAGCCTGGGGAATCC
Source organism: Elainellaceae cyanobacterium (assembly GCA_049647905.1). Classification (GTDB taxonomy): domain Bacteria; phylum Cyanobacteriota; class Cyanobacteriia; order CAKZMO01; family CAKZMO01; genus JBCCAG01. The sequence goes on from JBARYO010000809.1 coordinate 314, forward strand.
TATCCGTCCGTCTTAGCAGCGCCCTGACGCGGGCCAACATCTCCTCAACCTCAAATGGCTTGGTGAGATAGTCATCTGCGCCAGCATTAAACCCATCGACCTTGTCTTGAATCTGTCCTAGGGCTGTCAGCATCAAGACAGGAATGTCTGCTGTTCGGTTGTCGCGGCGCAGTCTCTGACAGACGGTGAACCCGTCAACCTTAGGCAGCATCAGATCGAGCATGATCAAGTCGGGAATAATTTGAAGCGCTAAGGCTTGCCCTTTGATTCCGTCGACTGCCTGACTCACGTCATAGCCGGCCATCTCTAGATTTACGGCAACGAGTTCCGATATGGCAGAATCATCGTCAATTACGAGGATACGCGGCATCTGTTGAACCCCTTAGCGTGAGACATAACGTCTTAATATTAATATACAAAAGTTTAATTAGTCTTAAAAATGAGAAAAGTTACTCAACATCTATGGTACCTGCTTGACGGGCTCAGGCGCTACTCCCTCCCTAGCGAAACGCCTCAATCGCGCCCCCTGATTATGGGAGACTGAGGCTATTCTGTTGGCTTGGCCTGCCCATCCGCTGTGGAAATCCACTGCAGAATGCGATTCCAGGCCCACCAGGGGTCGGGGTCGTTCCATTGCCGCTGTCCAGAGCCACTATTGAAATAGCCTACATGGCCACCATATTGGGTCAGCATGAGCTGAATCGCTGGGCTGGCATTGCACAGGTGCTTTAATTCAGAGACCAAGCTTGGGTCGAACAGCGGATCATCTGCCGCATACAGGATGAAGACTGGTTTCGTCAGCGTTGATAAGAAGTAGAGCGGGCTAGTGGCCCTGTAGTACGCTTCGGTCGTTAGAAAGCCCAGCTTAGGAATCACAAGGTGCTGGTCAAACTGGCGGATGGTGCTGGCCTGTGCGATCGCCTCGGGGTCAAGTTGTCCTGGATGCAGCTGATGCAGCCGCCAGGCCAAGGTCTGCAGGCTCCGGGCGATCGCTTGCTCCAGGTAGCGGCCCACAACAGCCTGCTCCAGATAGCACAGCGATCGATCGGATTCCAGACTAGGGCAGATGACGGCAGCTCCGGCAATGTCGCTGCTAGCGATGCCGTAGTCTTCCTCTAAACCGTCAGACTGAGCTGTTTTAACGCCCCAAAGTGCCAGCTGCCCACCGAGAGAGAATCCAGTGAACCACACCGGGGCGGCGCAGCCCATAGCCCGCGCTTGGGACGCGACATGGACAAAGTCGGGACCTTCGTAGATGCCGTCGGAGGTGAGAGCTGGGGAGAGTTCGGCGGTCTTACCATGGGCTCGCCAGTCGAAAAGTACAACACTGTAACCTGCTGCAAACGCCTTGCGGCCCATCAACCGTAAAAACCACTGGTTATCCAAGTCGCCTGTAATGCCATAGGTGCCTACGATTGTGCCCCGCCCGCCACCGGGCTGCAGAGCGACCAAGCCCCACAGTGGGACTTGGCCAGAACCGTAAAACGTTCTGGGCTGATAGGGCGGTGCGGGGAGGGTGATAGACGCTTCCCAATGGCGACTGGCCCACAGCGCGGTGTACAACGTCATCGCTACGCCGCTACGCAACGGCAGACTCGGCACAAATGCGCCGGATTCGAGGTGAGGCATATAGTAGGACGAGTTCAGGTGCTATTAGTGTTGCTCAACAGCATAGGCCCGGAAGCGATCCATATCGGCCTGTAGCGTAGATTCAACGACCCGCCCAAGAAACAAATTGTCCATAACTTTGCCCAGAATACCGGGAATGGCATAGGCGACCGTTAGCTTAACAATCGTGTGGTCTTGACGGTCATAAAACCGAATAGCGCCACGATTGGGGAGACCATTGACCGATTCCCACTGGATGACTTGATTTTGCCTCACGGTCAGAATCCGCGACAGCCACTTAAATTCCAGCCCGCCTGTCGCAAGTTTCCATTGCGACAGGCTTGGGTCAGTCTCTAAAATTTCGACGGAATCAATCCATTTCATCCATTTGGGCATTTGCTCAAGGTCAGACCACAGCGCCCATGCTGCGTCTACAGGAACCTCGACGTCAACCTGTACGCTATGTTCGAGCCAGTCGGCCATAAATCTTTGGGGGTATGGGCTATCACTACTATGCCACGGTTGCTGCTGTGAAGTGGCAACCGACAGATTCAACAGACCAGAACAGACTCAAGCCGTTACACCGGCTGGGCTACTGCAGGCTGCTCAACCATTTCCAGCACGGCTCGCGCGGCCTGTCGGCCTGAGAGTGTGGCTCCTTCCATGCTGTCGATGTAATCCTGGGCGGTGTAACTTCCCGCCAGAAAGAAATTGGGCACTGGAGTCGCCTGAGTGGGGCGGTAGGGATCCATACCTGGCGCTTCTCGATATAGCGATTGAGCCAGCTTTACCACGCTGTACCAGGTCATGTTCAGGCTTCGAGATGAGGGGAACAGCTCGTGGACTTGCTTGAGAACGTGGTGGGCTATTGCCTCATTGGGCTGCTTAATGAACGGATCCCCTGGGGTGAGCACCAGCTGCAGCAGCGATCCCTCTCCCTCCCGGTAATAGTCACTGGGGCTGGTGAGGGCTAAATCTGCGAAGCAGGAGAAATCGGCGTCGGGGGTGTACAGCAGGTTGTCAATACCGGCAGCGTGGTCGAGTTGGGTGCGGGCGTCGGCATCCTGGAGTTCGGTGACCCAGCCATCAAATCTTAGCTGCACCGTGGCGACCGGAACGGCATCGAGCTTGTAGATATTGTCGAACAGCGTCCACTGTCGCCACTCGGGTGGAATCAGGCGCTTCACGCCCGGAACGTCGCAGGCGCAGACGTAGGCGTCGGCTGTCACGGTTTCGTCGCCATCGCCGCTGCTAACCACCAGCCCCCTGACTCGCGTCGACTCTCCGGCATCGAACAGAACTTGCCTGATGCCCCGACGGGTATGTATTCTAACGTTCCGCTGTGCCAAGTAATTGAGGATGGGCTGGTGCAGATACTCTTGCGGTGATCCCTCCAGCATGCGCAGCACCGAGGCTTCTGTGCGAACGGCAAACAGCTGAAAAATGGTGAGCATGCACCGCGCCGACATTTGCTCAGTGTCAATGAAGCCGAGGGCATAGGCGATGGGGTTCCACATCCGCTCAAGGCTACCGTTGGATCCGCCATGACGGCGAAACCAGTCAGCAAAGCTGACGCGATCTAATGCGCGGATTGTTTCCATCGCTCCATCGAAGTCGACCAAACCCCGCACGATGGGGCTCGTGCCCAGGGCGATCGCATTTTGGGCTTTGTCCTGTACCGAAAGCTGAGAGGTTGTGAAGAAGGCCTTGAGGCCGTTGAAGGGGGCCCCGGTCAAAAACCGGAAATCAAGGGCACCGGTCTTCCCGCCCTTGTTGATAAAGGTGTGGATGTGCTCCTTCAGCCTCAGGTTGTCGAGCGCCCCCACCTTCTCCATCAGGGCAAACAGGTTGTAATAGCAGCCAAAAAAGACATGCAGCCCCATCTCCATATGGTTGCCGTCCGCATCGATCCAGCTGCCGACTTTCCCGCCAACAAACGGTCGAGATTCAAAAATCTCGACCTCGTGACCTGCATCCGCTAGCTCGACGGCTGTCGATAATCCGGCCAACCCCGCACCGATGATTGCAACTCGCATTCTGTGTAACCTTTAGCTGTTCTG
>JBARYO010000810.1:0-6564 GCA_049647905.1 Elainellaceae cyanobacterium
GCGTTACCCTAGTCCGTCTCAACCCCAACGGCACCGTAACCCGACAGACTATCTCGGTCGACCTTTCTGCTGGCCTTGACAATGAGAGTAATCCCGCTCTACAGCCTAACGATACCGTTGTCATTGGACGCTCGACCCTAAGCCGCGTCGGAGATGTTGTGGATACTGTGGTGTCGCCCCTAGGCGGCGTACTCAACATCTTTCGGACCATTGACAATCTGATAGATTAAGCCACTTTAAACCATGGCTCTAATTGAGCCCTGCCACACACATAATTGATTGGGCTGCCGCTGTCTGATCAGATTTGATGCCAGACAACTGCTGCGCCATGCGAATGTACCAAGGGGCTTTGCCACAGTGTCCCTGAAAGACGTCGGCACCTATCTGATGATTGTGGGGATAGATCGCCAGATTGAATCCTAGTGGGTCTAAGACTCGATGGTAAAGCTCTGGCGTAATCCCGTCGCCGGGGCAAAAATTGTGGATTTCGGTTGCAACACGGGTCTTAACCTCAAAGTCGGATCGGCGTTGAGAGGGCCGCATCAGCTCTCGGATGGGGTGTCGACGCGCATGGTCAAACCATAACCCTAATCCCTGATAGTTTCGGGCAGACACCTGAGGGTCTAGATCAGTAACTAGTAGACCGCCTGGTTTTACCAAACGAGCTGCTTCACTAAGAACAACGGCCATGTCATCACAGTGGTGAATTGTTCCATTGAGCATCACGATATCGGCAAACCCAGATTTAAGCGGCAGCTTTTGCGCATCAGCCAGAAGAGGCGTATACCCTATATGTTGGGCCATCTTCAGCGCATCAAGACTGATGTCCACACCGATCATCAGAGCAGGTTGCCCACCGAGTGTGGCATAAACGTTGCCCGGACCGCAGCCAATATCAACAACGACTTTGTCGTCCCAGCAAGGAATCACCTCTCGCCATCGACTGGTCCAAAACGGATTATTGCTCTCTTGCCGGAGGTACTTCGCAGCCCACAGGGGATGTCCAAAAAAGTAAGCATTGGCCAGCATGCCCTGGCTGTAGATCAAGCTGGGAGCCACAACAATACCAGATGCATCGCACTCAAGTTCGGAGCTAGACAGATAAGGGGTCAAAGCATGAGAAAAATTTAATTGACAGGTCATTTTTCTTCGAGGTTTCTTTAATTGCTCTTACTTCAGTTTGATGCAATACTCCGGTTAGTTTTGTGTAAAGAAACGAAATGGAAATTCGATAGGACTCCAGTTGCTCTCGTAGCAGAGCATTAGGCCGTGACCTACAAACCTGCCGTTGCTATTGGCTCTCCTATCGCCGATGTGACCCTAGAGCTAGCCCACGGAGTGTTTGGCAATCTGCCTGATGGTGATATAGTGCCTCCGATAAGCGTTCGCAGGTGCTGCCCGCAGCTGCTGCTCCGGTCTTCGGTTCTCTCTTTGGCTACTCGTCCTGTCACCGTTATTGTTATGTCTCACTCTTCTGATACCGATTCTAATCGCCCTAAAGCAGCTCCTAAAACTCGCCGGTCAAAGAGTCAGCCTGACGTTGAGGTGAAGGCTGATGACGTCACTATTGAATCGCAGCAGCAGCCCCTAGAGCAACCCGAGTCAGTGAAAGAGCCGGATAAGCCCTTGTCGAAGGCTAATGCCCCACAGGACAAGCCTACCTCGCCATCCACCGCCAAAAGCGCGACAGACGGTCCTGATTTTTTCTTCAACCGTGAACTGAGTTGGCTGGCCTTTAACTACCGCGTGCTCTACGAAGCTTTGGATGACCGCACTCTACTATTAGAACGGCTGAAGTTTATGGCTATTGTCAGCTCTAACTTAGATGAGTTCTTTATGGTGCGGGTAGCCGGTCTGATGCAGCAGGTTGAGGCCGGTGTAGAGACTATTACCCCAGATGGGCGATCGCCCCAGCAACAGCTTGATGATATTGGAGATCAGCTCCATCCCGCAATTGCCCAGCAGCACGAGTGCTTTGAACAGGTGCTGCGCCCAATGCTGACTGAGCATGGCGTTTTCCTGCTGTCCTACAGCGATATTACTGACCAGCAAGCGCGCTACCTAGAGCAGCACTTTGAAGAGCAAATCTTTCCTGTGCTCACGCCCCTCGCTGTCGATCCCGGTCATCCCTTTCCCTATATCTCAAACCTGAGTCTTAATCTTGCAGTGTTGATGCGGGATCCGGAGACCGATGCTGAGCGGTTTGCTCGCGTTAAGGTACCGCCATCTCGCTTTGTCACCCTTCCCTCGGAACTGTGCAAACACCTTGCTGCAGAAACTCCTCTGGTTTGGGCTGGCATCCCATTAGAGGAAGTCATTGCCCACAATCTAGAAGTTCTGTTTCGCGGTATGGAAATCCAGCAACATTGCTTTTTCCGCATCACCCGCAATGCCGACATCGATGTAGAAGAAGATGAGGCTGATGACCTGCTGCTGGCGATTGAGAAAGAGCTACGTAAGCGCCGCCTAGGTCGATCCGCCGTGCGGTTAGAGATTCAAGCCGATGCGCCAGAATTTGTGCGGGAGACCCTGATTCGCGAACTTGAGCTGCCGGAAAGCTCTATCTACAGTATCCACGGCATGATTGGGCTGGGTCACTTGATGTCTCTCACTAGGTTACCGCTGCCGGATCTAAAAGAGCAGCCTTGGCAACCCGTCATTCCATCGCGTCTGCAGCACGACGGGAGCTTATTTGAGGAACGGGATGCTGAGGACAGCCATAGTCTGTTCTCGGAAATGCGTCAGCGGGACTTGATGGTGCATCACCCTTACCATTCCTTTACAGCAACGGTGCAGCGGTTCGTTACCCAGGCGGCGATTGACCCCGATGTGCTGGCTATTAAGATGACTCTTTACCGTACTTCGGGAGACTCTCCCATCGTCAATGCCCTTATCCGAGCGGCAGAGCACGGCAAGCAGGTGGTAGCGTTAGTGGAGCTGAAGGCCCGGTTTGACGAAGAGAACAATATTGTGTGGGCTCGGGAGCTAGAGCGCTCTGGGGTCCATGTGGTTTACGGCCTAGTAGGGCTAAAGACCCATACCAAGATTACTCTGGTGGTCCGCAAAAAAGGCGATCGCATCCGGCGCTATGTCCATATTGGGACGGGTAACTATAACCCCAAAACAGCCAAGTTCTACACCGATTTAGGTCTATTTACCTGCAATGAGGAAATCGGTGCCGATCTCTCTGAGCTGTTCAACCACTTAACCGGCTACTCTCGCCAAGATCAGTACCGTAAGCTGTTAGTCGCTCCGGTGAGTTTGCGGTGTCGGATGCTGGCATCAATTGAGCAGGAGACAAGCCATGCGCAGTCGGGGAAGCCTGCTAAGATTCAGGCCAAAATGAACTCCTTAGTAGACCCAGAGATTATTCGAGCCTTATACCGCGCTTCCCAGGCAGGCGTGGAGATTGATTTGGTCGTCCGGGGCATCTGCTGTCTGCGACCGGGGGTCGAAGGTCTGAGCGAAACTATTCGCGTGGTCAGTGTTGTGGGCCGATTCTTAGAGCATTCCCGAATCTTCTATTTCTACGATGATGGTGCTGAGCAAATGTATTTGGGTAGCGCAGACTGGATGCCTCGCAACCTAGATCGTCGAGTCGAGGCGGTTACGCCGGTCGAAGATCGGGGCGTTGCGGACAAGCTCAAGCAGGTGATGACGATTATGTTAGAGGACAACCGCCATGCTTGGGATCTGCAGCCCGACGGCACTTACCAGCAGCGTAAGCCTGGGAAGGGTAAACCCGTCCGTAGCTCCCAAGATGTTTTTATGACCCTGGCGCTGGCAGGGAAACTCAACTAGGGCTGAACAAAATTGGAGCTCAGCCAGATAGGGTGCGGTGAGGACGGTGCTGGTTCTTCCTCCAACTAACAGGCTACCCCCATGCCCTGGCGAGCCTTAGCCGCATGTAGAATTGAGGCAAATACTTCTTCGTTCAGTGGTTCAACTAAGCAACCGTCGATCATAGAATCCTTCTGCTCGAGGAACGCATCCGACGCCTGCTCATCTGTATCTTCAGTTAGCGCAATGACGGTGCCGCCAAATTGATCAACAAGGCGTCTCACTTGGGTAGAGAAGTCGGCAGGCCAGCCTTGACAAGGACCAACCAAAAGTACGAGGTAAGGATTAATTTGGCCTAGGTGATTAAGAAATTCTTCAGGCGAATGGGCGATCAGCAGGCGGCAGCTTAGCCTCTCGACCAACGGCTCAAATCGCCGGAGGTCGTTTGTCGGTTGTTCTAGGACTAGAACGCAGTCATAGGAAGGAGTCATTGCGTTTGGGTATTGCTCTGAGGGCAGCCTAAGAGGATGTTTGAAACGTTTCGTTTGAAGCATTACGCTCCTGCTTCACCCCTTCTAGCTCCCCTACGCCCTTCGGGCAGGCTGCGCCAAAGGTAAGGGGGAGAACTCCGACTTCCCCCCTTGCCAAGGGGGGATTGAGGGGGGTAATGCAGAACTTTTGCGACTTTTCAAACACCCTCTAAGCCGCGTTGATTGTTACCGTTCGATCAGCTTCGATAGTACCTTCATGGCTACCTCACCCTTAACGCTAGTAGATCCGGGGGATGGCCCATGGCTGCAGTGTTTTGAAATCTTGACGTCCTTAGTTTTAACGGTCACGGCTTCTAAATGACTTAAGGTTTGAGTCATCTTACTTAATTACAATTCAGTAAGTGAGCTTGAAGATTTCTCAGCTTTTGACTCGCAGGTTTAACGAAGAAGTGTGAACAAAGGCATAGACAAGCGGCTCTTAAACCCCAAGTACAATTGCAAGACCGTATACCGCGACCGTAAAGGGGCTTCCGCTTTAATAGCATTTCGCGCCATACTGGCAATATATATACTACTTCAGTTGTACTTATCCGTATCAGTATCCATCCATTCCCTAACGGGGCGTCATCATGATAGACATCGTAATCGTACTCGCATTCCTCATCGCTGGCGCGGGTATTGGCTTCTACAGCGTTGACCTGCTGTCTAGCGAATCTCTGGCTCAAGTCAGCAGTGTTGAAAGCCTTAGCACTGTGCTAGCTGCATTTGGTGCGCTAATCGGAACCGGTATTGGTTTGGCGGCCCAAACCACTTACCGCCGCTTGGAGCGCAGCCTGCGAGAGATGCCTGTTGACATGCTGCTGAGTCGCGCTGTGGGCCTAATCCTAGGGCTTTTGATCGCTAACCTGCTGCTGGCGCCGCTGTTTTTGCTCCCTATCCCAGAAGATTTTGCCTTCATCAAGCCCTTAGCCGCTATCCTCGGTAGCGTTATGTTTTCTTTCTCTGGCATCAGCTTGGCGGATATCCATGGCCGTACCTTGCTACGGCTGATTAATCCCAATAGCGTGGAAACCTTGCTATTAGCTGAAGGTACCCTGAAAGCCTCCTCCGCCAAGATCTTGGATACTAGTAGCATCATCGACGGTCGCGTCAGTGAGCTGCTGGATACAGGGTTTTTAGAAGGTCAGCTATTAGTCCCCCAATTTGTCCTGCAGGAGCTGCAGCAGGTGGCTGATGCGTCCAGTGACCAAAAGCGTGTTCGTGGTCGGCGGGGGCTCGATATCCTACAGCACATGCAAACGAACTATCCCGATCGCATCACGATTCATCCGGCGGATTACGATGACATCCCCACCGTGGACGCCAAGCTAGTGCGCTTCGGCCAAGAGATCAACGGCATGCTGCTGACTACCGACTACAACCTAAACAAAGTAGCTAGTCTGCAGCAGGTCTCTGTGCTCAACATCAACGACTTAGCTCAGTCCCTGCGGCCCAGCTATCTCCCCGGCGACAACATCAACTTGAGAATTCTCAAGCAGGGGAAGGAGCCTGCCCAAGGGGTGGGATATCTTGATGACGGCACTATGGTAGTGGTTGAAGAGGGTAGCGACTATCTCGGGGATGACCTCTCGGTTGTGGTCACAGGAGCGCTGCAGACCTCAGCGGGCCGAATGATCTTTGCCAAGCCGGAATCTGTGACGGCTTGACAAAGCGTTTGGCAAGGAAGACCAATCAGATGGCGTTGCGAATCTGGTCGATCACGGCTTCGACTAGCTTGAAGCCGCCCACAAAGTAGGCGGTGACTAACGTCGTAGATACGGCGGCAGCGAGGGCACAAACCGTGAGTCCTGCTAGCCCCACCAAGCCATCATCTTCAATCAGGCTGAACCCGACAATAAACACGCCGATAGCAGGAAAAGTATTGGTCAGCGGTAGCGGAATCATCATGGAGAGACCCATGAGGGCGATCGCACATCCCAGAACAATGCGCCCCACTGGACTAATGCAGATATAGGTCATGCGAGGGCGGGAGAGTGTCTCTAGTCGCCGTAGCCAGGGCAAGCCTGCTGAAAGAATACCTTGGGTCTGCTTGAGTCCAATGTGTCGCCGCCGGATAAATTTTGGAAACCACGGCTCCTGCCGACCTGTCGCAAACTGCACTGCCAGCAAAACAATCAAAATCCCGAAGGGCACAGAATAGCCCGGAGCAGGAACCGGCAGCGCAGAGGGCAGAGAGAGCAACACCAACAGAAAGCCAAAGATCCGCTCACCGGCCAGCTCTAAAACATGGTTG
>JBARYO010000811.1:0-1825 GCA_049647905.1 Elainellaceae cyanobacterium
GATATTCGGTCGCTGGCTCGAACAAAGAAACATAAGAATCCAAGCCCTGTTCATACTTTTCGTCTATGCCAAAAAAGTTAGGCTCCTTCTCCTGAGGTATGAAGCACTCTGGGTGTTTACGGAGGTAGTTTGCCAATGTCGTTGTTCCTGACTTAGCTGCTCCAATAATAAGAAAGCTAGGTAAATTCATTTGCGCCCTGTTACTCCTACAAATTTAGATAACGCTCAGTTCTATTGTACAAATAAGCCATTAGTTTAGTAGGTACTGCATAAGGGTTAAACTATTCTGGCCGCAGCGGCTAATGTACTACGGCGTTATGCTGTGGACTGGCATTTCGAATCCTAAGCTGTAGCGGATTAATCCCAGTGCGGCTACGATCAAAATCATAAGCGATGTTGCTAACAAGTCTTGTTTTATAAAAGACACTTTTTCCCGATGGAGGCCGTATGCAACAACGCAATATGATAGCAAGTCATTTAGTGCGATCGCCGTTATTGCACCTACTATACCGAACGCTTGATAGGACCAGGGTACTGCTATTACCATATAAATCAATTTGAAGTTAAATCCAACTGCGCCATAGACAGATTTTCCTATTGCAAGTAATATCGAATTAGAAAGAGAAAACAAGATCATAGGCCAAATCCCAATAGCCAAAATGGGGAGCATCCAAGCGGCATTGTTGTAGTTCTCGTCATACAGGGTGTTTATAATATAGTCGCCTGTATTGAAAAGGAGAGCCACTCCAACTGCCATAGCAATTAACAGCTGCCAACGCTTAGATTCCAATTTCCCGCGCAGCGTTTCCCTCGTCTCATTGGCCTGTTTCGACACAACGGGGAAAATGACTTGGCCAGCAACCCGACTGATGACCTGTCTAGGCATATCAGCAAGCGTAAATGCAACCGTATAGACGCCTAGCATTTCGAGCGAAAAAATCTTACCCAAGATAAGCCGATCAGACTGGGATGCTAAAAATGTCAGTACTGTAGAAACGAAGATCCACTTTCCAAAAGAGAATATTTCTCTGACAGCGCTTTTATCCCACGTGAAGCGATGGTTGAGCTCTGGGATAAGAGAATGACTCCAAAGCATCTTAATGACTTTGGAAGCGATATTACCTCCGACCAGCGCCCAGACAGTTGGGCTGATAAGCGCCCAAACAATCATTACAGCCGTAGAAATTACTTGGCTGATAAACTCAAATACCGTGAGCTTGCCGAGATTCAGGCTCTTCTTCATCAAGGCAAGCGATACTGAGTTAAACCCCTGAATAATTGTTGTCAGACTGGAAACTGGAATGAGCCACAGCAAGCGGTTATCTTCGTAAAACGCCGCGACTGGCCAAGTAATAATTAGACTACAGATCCAGAGCCCAAACCCACGAACGACCTGAATTGTCCATGCGGTATTGACGAAGTCAATATCGTTACCTCGCTTATTCTGGATGATACTTGGACCGATACCAATATCAGAAAATAAGACAAGCCCCATAATAAATGTATTGATGAGGCTCATCAATCCAAAATATTCTGGGATGAGAAGGCGGGTCAGGATGACATTGCTAGCAAATCTTAGCCCTTGACTCGCGCCGTAGCCAGCAAACGTCCAAGCGGCCCCATTAATAGCTTTTTTTTCGAGAGACACCATAAGTGCGGTTTAATGATTAGCTCGTTTTTTTCCAATCTTTAGTAATAGCTTCGTTACAGTGATGCTTTGCTTGGAATGCGAAAAACTGGACTATCAGAACTAGTAAGAGACTGAGATATTTCTTCAGCATCAAATAGCCTCTTCAGCGTTGATGCTTCGCGGCCTGCGTCATGA
>JBARYO010000812.1:0-1820 GCA_049647905.1 Elainellaceae cyanobacterium
GACGGCACGCTGTACAGAATGCAGCGCACCTCGATGGTGCTGCGGCTACTCACTCTGGCGCTGAGCAGTTCATAGTCCGCTACGCGCACCTTTGGCAAAGCCTGCAAGGCCAGTTTCTCCTGCTCAAACTTGGACTGGCACTGCCGATTGAGCGCTGCTACCACCTGGTCAATCAGCTGTTGGTACTCGTCTACGCTGGCAAACTCGCTGCTGCCTCGCAGGTAGATAGCCTGCTTGATGCGATTCTTCAGATGTCCATGGGGTGACTCTATCGCCCCGTTCTCATGGGCAATCCCCTTGTTGTTACGCGTCGGCATAAGCCGGTAGTGCTCGCACAGCTCATCGTATAGCTGTGTCAGCCGCTTACTGCCGCCGCTCAGATTTCGGTATGCCGCGCTTAGGCTATCAGTCCGGTGTTGCTTGGGCGCGCCGCCGCAGGCAAAAAGCGCATTCTGTAGCCCCTCCGATAGCGCCACAAAGCTCTCCCCACCCTGGATGATCTGAGCATAGCGCCAGCCGCTGTAAGCCAGTCGGTAGTGATACAACAAATGCTCGAACGGCGCGCCGTTGATAGTGATCTCCATGCCTTTCAATTCGGTGAAGTCCGACAAACCCATCTCCCCTGGCTCATGCCGCAGCTCAAACATCACCTCGGGCGCTGGCCCATGCAATGCTTTCCAGGTCCGCACCCGCCGTTGCAGCGTCCGCAATACCTGCGGGTACTGTCCGGGGTATTTTTCTTGCAGGTATTCGAACAGCGTCATTGGCTTCAGGCGCGGCTCCCGCTCCAGCATCGGTTCTAGCTCCTGCTCCCATACCCCGGCTAATGGGTCTCGGCAGGGCGGCTCTTCTGGCACAACTCCACGATTTGGTCGATGCTCCCCAGCGTCAATCCTCTGTCCGCTGCGCTCGGATATCTCGGCAATATGAGCTGCATCAGCTTGGGTAAGCCCCAGTTCTCTGGCGTTCATGTAGGCTCGTTTTTGGTATAAGTGGGTAGATTCTGCGGGCACTAGTGATCTCTTCTTGTCATTAAGATCCTCTGGTGTCCTTTCTTATTGCTCAGCCCTTTGCTCTACCGGCACGGCTGACGCGGGCGATCTCCTCTGACTACGGCGACAGCAAACCCGCCACTTCCCTGTCGTCTACCCGCCTATTCCACTGTCGCCTAACAAGCAGCACCATCTAACCGGTATCACCATTGCTGAGCGCCCCTGCTATGACCAGCCAGGACGACCCGCCACTGATGCCATCCCCAGCGCTATCCGCTACGTCGTTGAAGCCGATGTCGAGCCGAGAGCTGAAGAAGTGGCACGGCTGCGCCGCCGGGCGGGGCGATTCATCTTGGCAACGAACAGCCTGCAAGCACCTGAGTTTGGTCCTGCCCAAGCGACCGAACAAAAAGCGCAAGGGTCAATCTCACTCACTGCCGACGAGGTTCTCGCGCACTACAAGGCGCAGCAGGGCACAGAGCGCGGCTTTCGCTTCCTCAAAGATCCGTTGTTTTTCACCTCTAGCGTTTTCCTCCACTCCCCGGAACGCGTCATGGCCCTCGCTATGGTCATGGGCCTTTGCCTTCTCGTGTACAACCTAGGCCAAAGGCAGCTCAGGCAAGGGCTCCAAGCTGCTGGTCTCTCGATTCCCAATCAGCTAGGGGACATTCAAATTAAAAAGTATGCCACCGCTCAAACTGTAGTCCAGGGAATGTCCACAAACCATTTACCGAGGTCAGGCTGGCCTTCCTGGTCAGCCTGAGAGAGCCTTTGGATTTGTTGTTCCACCTGTGCCATCGCTTTTTGAGTTAGCTTGACCCCAGTTTG
>JBARYO010000813.1:0-2546 GCA_049647905.1 Elainellaceae cyanobacterium
TGTATTCTACGCCGTCTAACTTCGGTCTAGCCTAATAAACCAGCTGATTTGGCGCAAGACTCCCCGCAACATAGTGACATCTTGAGGGGATAGCTGAGCCCGATGCCCCATGGCGCGAAACTTTTCCATGCGGCTAGCCGCTGTATGGGGGTAAATATAGCCGATTTCGAGGAGTGTCGCTTCTAAGTGACGATACAAGCGCTCCATGTCATCTAGGGACGCGAGGGCACTGCTTACCGCAGGCGGTGTGGAGACCTTGGGGATGGTTTCCCGTGGGATGTCGCCCGAGGCAAGACGGGAAAGCTCGTAGCAGCAAATGCCTACGGCCTGGGCCAAATTGAGAGATTCGTAGTCAGGGTTGGTCGGAATCTTGATGCTGCACTGAGCGTAGGCCAATTCTTCGTTGCTCAGTCCCCGGTCTTCTGGACCAAAAATTAGGGCTGATGCCAGCGGGCTAGCCTGTGCATCCGGGGGCAAACTGGGGCTTGACGAGTTCAGCGGCAAAAGCCGTCTGAGCCCAACCTCCGGCGCATAGAGGGGATGGTTGGCGCGATCGCGGGCCGTGGTCGCTACCGCCTGCTGACAGCCCTCCAGCGCTTGAGGCAATGTTTCGACTTGGCGAGCTTGCTCCAGGACATCTGCGGCATGCACCGCCATCAGACGCGCGTCTTCCCCCAGGGGGTCGCAGCGGGTATTGACCACAACAAGCTGATAAAGCCCCATGTTCTTCATCACCCGAGCGATGGCGCCCACGTTGAGTGCCCCTGCCGGTTCGACCAGCACAATACGCAAATTATCCAGCCCAGTTATCATCAATTAAACGGTATTTGCCATCCTCTAATGTAGCGTCTCGCGATCGCTACGCCTGTTACTCAGTGACTTGCCAATGGGACGACATCGTTCGAACGCCGATTTGCCCACTAAGGTTTGCCCGGTTTGCCAGCGCCCCTTTTCATGGCGAAAAAAGTGGAAAGACTGCTGGACTGAGGTTAAATACTGCTCTGAGCGCTGTCGTCGGCGTCGCTCGGACCAGCAGAATGTGCCCTAGGACCCTTCCTAGCTGGCCATTACGCCACACCATTACGCCACATCATTACGCCACACCATTACGCCACAGTATTCCTCGCCCCGCCCCTGTTGTTTCGTCTCCCGAGTTGATCCCTGTGATGGGCTGTTCCGTGATGGTCTATAGTAATACGGCTTATCGTTCTAACTTAGGCTTTCAGAGGCGGGAACTTTTTAGTATAGTCATGACCAACTCAGTACAACCCAAACTCATTATTCACGGTGGAGCCGGTAGCTCCCTCAAGGGCAAGGGTGGACTTGAGGCCGTGCGCCAGTCACTCCACAGCATTTTGCAGCAGACCTACGCAGCACTACAAGGTGGATGCTCAGCAGAAGAGGCCGTTGTTTTAGGTTGTCGCCTGCTGGAAGACGAGCCGCGATTTAACGCCGGAACGGGCTCTGTCCTTCAGTCTGATGGCCAGGTGCGCATGAGCGCTGCGCTAATGAGTGGTGAGCAGCAGCGCTTCAGCGGCGTCATTAATGTGGGGCAGGTCCAACATCCCATTGAGCTAGCTCAACAGCTCCAAGACTCTTTAGATCGCGTCTTATCAGAAACGGGAGCTGCCCTACTGGCCCGAGAACACCATGTCCCGCTCTACAACCCCTTGACGGACCTGCGGCTGCAGGAATGGACGCTGGAGCGCAAAGGTGACTTTGATCCTGACATGGCTAGCGTGATTGCTGAGCCCGTCTCTGCAGAGGCGGGTCGTGGCACCATCGGCGTAGTTGCCCGTGACGGACAAGGCCGTCTAGCGGCGGGTACCTCCACTGGCGGCAAAGGCTTTGAGCGGATTGGCCGCGTTAGCGATTCTGCGATGCCCGCCGGAAACTACGCGACGTCCATGGCGGCGGTGAGCTGCACTGGCATTGGAGAAGACATTATTGACGAATGCCTAGCCGCACGGATTGTGGTTCGGGTCACCGACGGAGCGACGCTGGAAACGGCCTTTACCCGCTCCTGCTCAGAAGCCAACCAAAACAGCCGGGACCTAGGGGCAATTGGCTTGGATCATACAGGGGCGATCGCCTGGGGAAAGACGAGCGATATTTTGCTTGCGGCTTATCATACGGGGACAGCAGCGGGAGATACCTTGGAGGATCCCATCGGGTTACAGGTCAGTGCCTGTTGAGCCAAAACCATTTGGGTTTAGCAGACCGTCGTCAGCATCTGGCTAACGCCTCAGTTAGCACCTCAGTAGCCACTGGAGGCTCAGCTGGTCTTGAGCATCCGGATTACACGGCGGTCTCTCGCTATAGTGAACAGGTATCCTGCAGCGGGAGTGCTCATGTTCAAATTTGTCGACTGGGTATCATAGCGTTTATCCTTGGAAGTCGAGGCTGGGTTTATTTGAAACCAGCAGAGTTTGCACTAGCTATTAATTTGCCTTTTATCTTTATAAACGGATTGTTTACTCAGATTTGATTTCGGACTCGAACAATCTTTTGACTGCACAATATAGTACTGATATCGACACTGCCGA
>JBARYO010000814.1:0-4875 GCA_049647905.1 Elainellaceae cyanobacterium
GGCAATAGTTCTGGCCAAAGGCGGTATCTTGGTGGTGCACCAACAGCGATCGCAGAAATTTTGCTTGGGCATGATCCGCCTGCCGCGTTTGCGTCAGCAGCCGCGCCTTGGCCCGACGCCCCAGCAGTGCTAAGCCCGAAAGCACAAGATTTGCCATGGTGCATTCCCTAATCTCTAGGCAATAACGGTACCAGAGATTTGCTCAGTCGGCCTTAATTCCACTAGCCGTATTTCTGAGCACGGTCGAGATGCCCCTTGCTGCCCCAGCATCAACGGCCCCTGAGCACAGCCGACGGGGGCCACCATTGCTTTAGCAACCGCTGCGCCGATTTTTGCAGCCAATGCCGACGCTTCCAGCGCTGAAATGCCCGTTCGTAATCATCCCCCTCACGTTGAACTGCTTTCCAACCGTCTAGCGTCAGAAACAAGCCCCACATCAGGGCAATGTATAGGGAGAATGACAGCGTCAGCGTACCGTCACCAAATGTCGTCAGATCAAACAGCATCAAAAATCCGTTGGTGATGGCGTATTTGATTAAATGCTGACGAAATCGAATCCGCCGGTAGCGTTGAAACTCTTGGTGCTCGCAGGACGACTGACGGCCCACCAACCAGTCTCGTTCAGCCGACTGAATTTGCTGGGCCGTCAGGCCCAATTCATCGGCGATCTCAAACAGCTGCTGACGGGATAGCTCATCGACGCTGGTGTGATGGGCGATGGCAATCTGTAGAATTTCTTGAATTTCGTCTTGGCGGTAGGTATCGGCCATAGGAGCCTAAAAGCAACGGCACTACTTCCCTTATACAAAATTTCTGACTGTGGTGAATAGGGCGGATTGTGTACGCTTAACTCTACCGATGCCCTATCGACTAGTGTTAGGGTATCGAGTATGCCAAATTGGCGTCGTGTCTCAGCAAAACCGCCCAACAGGCGCTCAACACCATACATCTCGGCATCACGTTATGATATCTTCCCGCATTGAGGTCCTTCCAGATAAAGCCGCCATTGTGGCGCGATCGCTCGATCTGGTAGTGAAGCGTATTCAATCTGCCATCGCGGAGAAGGAGGTGTGCACCATCTCGCTTGCTGGCGGCAGCACGCCCAAGCCACTCTACGAGGCGTTGGCGAATCAACCCATCAACTGGGAGGCGCTGCATGTCTTTTGGGGGGATGAACGCTACGTTGCCCCAGATCACCCTGACAGCAATCAGCGTATGGTGCGACAGGCTTGGCTCGACAAGGTTCCCATCCCCGCGGCCAATATCCACCCCATTCCAACGGATACTGACAACCCCCAGGCGTCAGTGGATCAATACGAAATCGTGCTGCAGGACTTCTTTGGGGTTGAAGCAGGAGAATTTCCTCAATTTGACATTATGCTGCTCGGCATGGGAGATGACGGCCACACGGCGTCTCTGTTTCCCCATACGCCAGCGCTTCAGGTGAGCGATCGCCTTGTCACCCTAGGGGAGAAGGGCGGTCAAACCCGAATTTCCTTGACAGCTCCACTGATCAACAGGGCACAATGCATCATTTTTATGGTGTCTGGTTCTGACAAAGCTCCCGCATTGACACAGGTGCTACGAAAGGATACTACGGTTGATACCGATACCTATCCAGCTCGGTTGGTCCAGTCCAAAGGAGAGCTATGGTGGTTGGTAGATGAACCGGCCGCTGCACAGCTTCGCCGTTGAGGACTGCGCTACCGTGTAAACAATACGCCATGTCCCGTCAATGTCGGCATGATTACCTGCCCAAACTGCGCCTATCAAAATCCAGACGATGCCGTCCAATGTGATGCCTGCTGTGGGCCATTGCCTGCGATGATAGCTTGTTCAAGCTGTGGGGCGCTATCCCAGGCGGATGCAAGTTTCTGCGGTCGCTGTGGGGCTCCGCTTGACGAAACGCCAGCTCGCTCACCGCGCCAAAACTATAGCCTCGACCCCAATCAGGTACTAGCAGAGCCGTCGGCAGCGTCTGCCTACCTGCAGCACACCACGACTGAAACTGACATTGCACTACCGCCACAGATGCTGGTCATTCATATCGGCAAGCCCAATGACCGGGTTCCCCCAGATATCGATGTCTCCGGGTTTCCCCACTCTGAAGTGGTCTCCCGAATCCACGCCAGCATTTGCGTCGAGGAGGACATCTATTACATCGAGGACATGGGCAGCTCGAACGGAACCTACATCAACAATCTACCCATCACCGTCGGTAGTCGCTGTCGCTTGCAGGATGGCGATCGCATTGCCCTAGGCAAAGAGGACAAAGTGGCCTTTCTATTTAAGGAAGCACTAAACAAATAGGAATTAATCGGAGTTGGTCGCAATGCAAGGGGCTGTCCGCCTCTATCCACCAATCGCGCCTAAGGTTTACCATGTGTAGGGCCAGTTTTGTCGGACGGGAAGCAGACGCCATGTCCGATTTCGAGTAGCATTGACCTGTCAATAGAATTTGTGTCTGCCCTTGTCCTGGTCTTCTTTTGAGTCAGTGTGATCACCCTTCTATTACTCCACCCGCTCAAGCAGACGCCTGTCCAAGTCTGGCCGTTTGATAGTCAGACGGTCATCCGAATTGGGCGCTCTACCGACAACGATGTCATTCTCTACAGTGCCGTGGTCTCTCGCCACCATGTTGAGCTGCGGTGTACCTCGGACAGCTGGGAGGTGATCAATCTAGGCACCAACGGCACCTACGTTGATGGCAAACGAATTACAAAAACGCCAGTTGCCGATGGCGCTATCATTCGACTCGCGCGATCGGGACCAAATGTTCAAATTCGGCTAGGCTCAGGGGTATCAACAGCCCTACCGAGAAGCCTGCATACGCATCACCCGGTTGCGGAAGCGCAGGGCAAGAGCGCCATCGGCCAAAATGACGACCGTAATTCCACCGCAAGTCCTGAACAAGATCCGCCGACTAAGCGCCAAAGCAGTCTTTCCCCCGGCGGCGAGGCTGATCAGAAATGGGCACAAGCGCGGCAATCTCGATCTCAACAGCCGTTAGATAAGACATCCCGGCATTTACAGCAGTTGTGGCAGCGCCCCAATAGATCAGTGCTTCCTGCGCCATTGCCGCCAACGCCGCGCCAGGGAGACGCGGTAGCCGCGATCGCCAGTGAGCGGTTTCCGGAGCCGATTGCTGCAGCCAACAACCCCGCCACGACCCACCCTCCTGTGGTCAGCGTCAACAATCAGGGTGATGGCTCAGCCTGGCAAACCATTCAGGGACATCAAATCCGCCACATTTTAGGGCAGGGGGATATCGGGATTACCTACCTCGCTGATATCTCAGGTAAATCCGTTGTCTTGAAAACCCTCAATGCGAGCTGGGCTGGCAACGACGCGGCCGGTGCGGCATTAGAAATGGAGGCCGATTTGCTCCGCCACATTCAGCATCCTAGAATTCCTCAAGTTCTAGGTCAGTTTCGGGTTGAGCAGCAACCCTACGTGGTGATGGAGCATGTCGAGGGCTGTAGCCTGGCGCAACATGTCACGACCCACGGCGCGGTACCAATCCGTCAAGCGATCGCCTGGATGACCGACCTCTGCCGGGTGCTCACTCACCTACACAGCTTCAAACCCCCCGTGTTTCATCGCAATATTGAACCCGCCAACCTAATTCGGCGACCCTCTGGAGAACTAGCATTGATTGGGTTTGGAACCGTCAAGTCCTTGGCGCTAGAGCGAATCAAGTCAGTGGGGCCAGCTGGGTTTATCGCCCCAGGACAGCTCGACTTCAACACCTGCCCCCAGGTCGATTTTTATCCCATTGCTGCAACCTTGGCCTACCTTGTGAGCGGCCAAAACCCCCTGCGGTTTTGTGAACGGCAGCACAACCGCTATCGCCTCAACCCCCATGCCGTTCCGCAAATACCACCGTCGCTGCAGCTGGTGCTGGGCCAGCTGATTCAGGGAAACTATGGCTCCGCCAGTGAGGTTTCTGCCGCTTTGGTGGCCGCCACGTAGCCTGGGGCTTGGCTGGCTCTGCTGCTACGGGCAGCGTTGCGCGACGGATGCGCACAGTAGCCTGATGTAAGGATCTGTCGCGGCTGGTGTGCTGTAGACCTCGCTGCGGGGATTGGCGGCGACAGTCACAAACTGCCCCGTAATCGGAGGAGCAGGGCCATACTGTAAGGCAACGTCATACTGGCCGAGGAACTGGCGTAGCCCGTAGTACTGGCTGTAGCGGGCCGCTTGGGGTTGGGTGCCAGCCTCCCAAGCATCTTGGTCCAGGGGGGCCGTGCTGTAATGACTAACCCCCAATTGAACCAGCGCTCCATTAAAGGCCAAAGTTTTCCACTGTTCCAGCAGCCGAATCTGCCCTAGTAGCCCACCGGATGTCTGGCGGGGGCGGGATGGGAGCATACCGCTGATGAGAATGGCATTGACCTGCAGCGGTTCGGCACGAATCAGGGGTTTTGGATCCCGAAAGCGTAGATACGTCCCTTGGTAATCGGTGCCGCTGCCCTGCATAGGGTTACCCTGTGCCGACAAGACCACAGGATGGGTGGCATCTGACAACATGTCCGGTTGCCGAGGCGTAGCGGTGGCTCTATCAGCCCAGGATAAGGGTCGATTTTGATTGAGAAACGACGTTCGGCGGTCGGCGTTGTGGCAGCCGTACGCGGCCATAGTTTGCAGCGGTAGCCGGGCTTGGGCAAAACCTACCGACGCCCAAGTGTCCTCGACACTACCATCGCAGAACTGCTCAGACAGGACGGTGATACTGTCCGCCATAATTTCGCTGGCGCGCCAGTCATCCTGCAGCGGATGGGCAAAGCGAGGATCTAGAGTGTGGCGGCGGTAGAACTCACGAGCCCGGTAGGGGCGATCGCTGGGCAGCACCTGTTTAAATTCCCCAAGCCGGCA
>JBARYO010000815.1:0-2010 GCA_049647905.1 Elainellaceae cyanobacterium
GTGCCCTGAGTCAACAGCGCCCAACCTCAAATAACGCTGGGGAGATAACAGGCTCACCAATGGCTTAACGGATACAATTACGGCCATTAGCCTTAGATTGATAAAGCGCCCGATCGGCGGCAGAAATTAGCTCGCTGAGGGAGCTATCAACGGTATTAATCCGTGAGGTTACGCCAAAGCTGACCGTCACGATGCCGAAGGGAGACTCTTGATGCTCAAGGTGCAGACGTTCAATCTCGCGCCTTATCTCCTCTGACAGAGTCAACGCTTCTGCCCCGTTAGTTCTCGGAAGCACCACGGCAAATTCCTCGCCACCGTAGCGTGCGACAAGACCAGTGGACCGTTGCACCGCGCTTGATAGCGCCTGACCCACGGTAGCCAGGCAGGTATCCCCACCAGGGTGGCCGTAGAAATCGTTGTAGCGCTTAAAGAAATCGATGTCAGCTAAAATTAGGGCGATGGGCTCTTGCTGTTGCTGCTGCCATATCTCTCGGAGATAATCATCAAATCGTCTGCGGTTTGCGAGCTGTGTGAGTTCATCCGTAACGGCGAGCTGCTGCAGTTTGGCATGCAGTTCCGATTGATGAATTGCAATCCCCAACTGTATGGATAATTGCTGCAGTAATTTAACTTCTAAGCTGTCCCATTGGCGCGTTTCTTGACAGTGATGCGCAATTAATAACCCCCAAAGCATGTCATCGCTTTTGATGAGAATAGGAACAACTAAATTAGCGCGGACCTGGTATCTTTTCAGCATCTCACGATAGCAGTCCTGTAGATTCTCAGCATCGACATCATGGACTACCCGTACCCGGCCAGATTGATAGCGACTGACATATCTATTACGAAAGCATGGCTCTTCAAACGTAGTGTAGAGAATGGGACTAACGTCATCTGATGTGGACTCCACTGCAACGACGCCGTTCAAATCGTCCTTGAAGCGATAGATCAGCACGCGATCGGCATTTAAGAAGTGCCGGACATCTGAAACAGCTGTCTCCAAAATTCTATCTAAGTCCAGAGACTGCCGAATATGGCTTGCAATTCGATCCAACAGCCGCTCTTGGATGAGGCAACGCTGAGCATTTTCCAGCGCTGCTTTGAGTGCCCCAACCTCTCTGCGCAGTTTTACGTTTTCCTCGGAAAGAAAATTGACTTGAGACATCAATGCGGTCGTATCTCCGTATAGCGTACGATTGGGCCTCTGTTCGCTGCTCATCAGACCTCTAGACTTTCTCGACCTGTCGCGTAGGGATGATGCCTTCAGCAATAGCACCACATAAAAGTGTACAGACATCGCGAGGGCCGCGCCAGTGTCAGCCACGCTTCCAAGCAAACCTAACTCTAACAGGATAGTTAGAGGGCGTAGGGGGAGCTAGAGGGGGGTGAAACAGGAGCATACCGCTTCAACCGATACTTTTCAAACATCCTCTTAGCTTGGTAAGACGTTGTCAGGCTTTAGAGACAGAAGTAATGTAATGGCAAATAGTGCAATAGCATTAGATATTTGTGAACGCTAAGCTGACTAAAATAGACAGGCAAATTCGAGGCCGCCGTAATGCCAATCAAATCTGCAGCGCGCTTAATGGAATGAGTTCGAGTCGTCTTTTAGCGGTCTTCGAGCATATCATGACGGCGCTCGGTGGGCGAGACGAGACCAAGAGTGCTGGACGATGCTGAGCACTTTATAACTAATTCTCTAACCTAAGAGTTGCTGAGAGGGTGTTTGAAACGTCGCAAAAGTTCTGCTTCACCCGACAGGTTTCAGACATCATCATAAGAGATCTAAAGGGCGATCGCTAATCCAATGCATACCATTTTCTGACTTTGCCCTTTCAAGTCTCACGCGATCGCCTACCATACTGCATCAGCTAGCCTGCTCCACAAGTTCAGCCTCCAGCGATCGCAGCAATCTTGGAAAATCGGCTACCGTTTCCGGAATCTGCTTCCAGTCGAACGCCTCAAGCTGCTCCGATAAAATCTGGACGTACTCTCCCAGTGGCTGGTAGG
>JBARYO010000816.1:0-17223 GCA_049647905.1 Elainellaceae cyanobacterium
GGGCAGCTTTTAGGCATCCCCACCACCCTCGTGATGCCAGCGGACGCTCCCCTAGTGAAGCGGCAGGCCACAGCAGGCTATGGCGCTGAGGTAATCCTGTACGACCGGAATCAGATCAGCCGTGAGGCGCGGGGTCAGCAGCTTGTTGCAGAGCGGGGTGCGCTGTTCATTCCCCCCTTCGATCATCCCCATGTCATAGCAGGACAGGGCACGGCGGCACAGGAGCTGTTTGACGCCGTGGGGGATTTGGATTATCTCCTGGTGTGCTGCGGCGGTGGCGGGCTATTGTCTGGCTGTGCGATCGCTGCCCATCAGCTTTGTCCCAGCTGTCGAGTCATTGGCGTCGAGCCCGCCGCCGCAGATGATGCGGTGCGCTCGTTTTACAGCAAAACGCTGCAGACCGTCACATCCCCCGACACTATTGCCGATGGCGCTAGAACACCATCTCTAGGAAAAATCACCTTTCCCCTCATCCTCCACTATGTTCATGAAATGGTGAGCGTATCGGATGATGCCATTATCGATACGGCGCGGTTCCTTTGGGAGCGGTTAAAGTTGGTTGTCGAGCCGACAGGAGCGCTGGCAGCAGCAGCACTCTACAGCGGGGCAGTCCAAGCCTCGGATGCAAAGGTCGGGGTCATGGTCAGCGGGGGGAATGTTGACATAGCATCATTTGCACAATGTCTTGCGTAACAGATGCTACGTGAGAATCGCTGCTTGTGCAGGACTTAGCAGTTCACATTAAAAGATAAGCCGTTCAGGAGTTTGCGTTACCTCAGGGGAGTTCTTTAATTTCGTAAAGGCCGTTTATAGTTAAGTAAACTAAGCATACTTTTGTCTGCATGATTGACGTAGCACACGATTTCACGGCGCATATCTTCACCGGTTTGGGCGGCCTACCGTCTTCCTCAACTCAGCTCATTTTCGCTTCGGCCTCCGAGGCATCCAACGAGGCGGAGGAAAGTAGCCTTGTGTTAGCAGGGGTACTGCTGAGCCTCATCACGATCTACCTGGCAGCGAAAATCTTTGGAGAACTCTGCTCACGCATCAACTTGCCGCCGGTTCTAGGGGAGCTTATTGGTGGTGTCGTGGTCGGTGTGTCTGTGCTGAAGCTGATTATTTTCCCAGAGGGTGCCGATGCCGGAACCGATTCTCTCATCATCAATTTCCTTCAAACGACGGCAGGGCTTTCGCCCGAGTCGGCAGGAAGCGTTTTTGCCTCTCAGAGCGAAGTCATCTCTGTCCTATCGGAGTTGGGTGTCATCCTGCTGCTGTTTGAAATTGGTCTGGAGTCTGATCTAGAAGAGCTGATTCGCGTCGGCCCCCAAGCTGCTGTCGTGGCGGTGATTGGTGTGGTGGCTCCTTTCGCTCTGGGCACCGCCAGCTTGATCGGGCTATTCGGCGTACCGACAATTCCGGCGGTGTTTGCTGGAGCAGCCTTAACGGCAACGAGTATCGGAATTACGGCCAAAGTCCTCGCTGAGCTAAAGCAGTTGGGCTCTAAAGAAGGGCAAATCATTATTGGCGCGGCGGTGCTAGACGACATCTTGGGCATCATCGTGCTAGCTGTCGTCGCCAGCTTGGCTAAAACAGGCGAAATCGATGTTCTCAACATCGTCTATTTAATTATTGGGGCTGCGACATTCCTAGTTGGGGCCATTTTGCTGGGTCGACTCCTCAGCCCTTACTTTGTCGCCCTCGTCGACAACATGAATACCCGAGGGGAGCTGATTCTCTCATCGCTTATTTTTGCGTTTGTTCTTGCATACATCGCTTCAGCAATTCATCTTGAGGCGATTCTGGGGGCGTTTGCAGCTGGCCTCATCCTAGCTGAAACCGAGAAGCGGAAAGAATTAGAGGAGCAAGTTGTCCCCATTGCTGACTTCTTCGTTCCGATCTTTTTCGTGGTGGTGGGAGCGCAAACCGACTTGAGCGTCCTTAACCCGGCGATCCCGGCGAACCGAGAGGCACTGGTCATGGCCATCTTCTTGATTGTGATCGCCATCATCGGTAAGGTCATTACCGGGTTTGCGGTCTTCGGACAGGGCGACATTAACCGCCTTGCCATCGGTGTGGGAATGATTCCCCGAGGTGAAGTGGGTCTCGTCTTTGCTGGAGTTGGGGCCGCTAGTGGTGCCTTGTCGGAATCTCTTGAAGCCGCCATCATCGTCATGGTGATTATGACAACCTTTATCGCCCCGCCGTTTCTACGCGTCGTTTTTCAGGAGAAATCAGATGCTATGGATGGAACATCTCTGGCGATCGAGGGCGGTGCTGAGCTAGAGGCTAAGGAGAAATAACCCATGGGCTCTGTATCTGCAGGTCAAATTGGCGTTTTCGACAGTGGGGTGGGGGGCTTGACGGTGCTCAACGCCATTCGCAATCAGTTGCCCCATGAGTCGATTCTGTATTTCGGGGATACGGCTCGGCTCCCCTATGGCACAAGATCGCGCCATGAAATTATTCAGTTTGTGCAGGAAATTCTGCAGTGGATGGAGCAAGAGCAGGTGAAGTTGGTGGTGATGGCCTGCAATACAAGCTCAGCCTTGGCTCTAGATGACGTGAGTGCGCAATTTGCGGTCCCCATGCTTGGCATGATTGAGCCTGCGGCCCAGGCGGCAACATCTGGAGGGCAGCGTATTGGGGTCATCGCTACCCCCGCGACAGCGGCAAGTCATGCCTATAAAAAGGCTATTACCGCGATCGCCCCTGGTGCTCAAGTTTGGGAAGTAGGGTGTCCGGCCTTCGTGCCCCTCATTGAGCAAAATCGCATCCATCATCCCGACACTCGTGCCGCCGCTCGCACCTACCTCGCACCCCTGCTGCAGCAAGGCATTGATACACTCGTGTATGGCTGTACCCATTACCCGCTCTTGGACCCAGTTATAAAAGAGCTGCTGCCACCGACGGTGCGCCGCATTGATCCGGCAGCGCAAGTTGCGATCGCGACGGCTCAAATGGTTCCATCCGGCTATTCTCCCTGTCAAACTGGCGCTACGCGCTTTTGCGTTAGCGATCGCCCTGACCAATTTTCTAGGCTGGCGAGCCAATGGCTTGGATACTTGCCACGGGCTGAGCGAATTGTGCCGAGCCTGTACCTGTCCGAGCAGTTGGCCTAGGACGTCAAAGTGGATTCCTGACAGCTGTCAGGAATCCACTTTGACAAATTACGAGGCTTACGCCAGGGTGCAAACGATGACTACGACGTCGCCGTTCTGGGCGCAATGCTTGGCAATCGGAGCGCTTATGATGCGCGTCGTGATCGTTGAACTAGTGAGAGTAGCAGGTAGATTGCAAGAACATAACCGCCTGCGAGAAATGGAATAATGACAGAGGTGTTGCAGTGAGCCATAGTAGCCTTTGAGATGGTAGGAAGGTAGTGAGGCGAACAAAGCCGGAAGATGCAGCAGTCGTTGACTGGGATAACCCGCTGAACTGACAGTGCTATGTCGGGAACGGCAAAAGCACCGTGGAACCAAAATCATCCGCGTTACGTGCTGATTGCACACAACGCGATTGGCCGACACCGCCAGCATTCCCATACGCTTCGGACAAAAGCCCCCGCTTCTCCAATCTGCACACACTGCTCATACAAGCGGTGTTATCAATGTCAACCGAGGTAAGCCTCAGTCAGTGCGAGTTGGCTATCAAAGCTTAGAAGGTCGATTGCTCACCGAACATATAGGTGTTGGTGCGAATATATGATTTTTAATTCCTTACTTATAAGGATATCATATTTTTCGTAGGATCTGCTCCGAACTTTTACTTTGTTTCGAAAGTTCCTGTCCTAAATTCCCCTACTTTCAGATGGTTTGCGATGAAAGACGAGTGCAGCAGCAGCGCGGAGGCCCGAGAATAACTTATTTTATCAGGTTTTTGGATGCAAAATCCTTAATTTAAGGATTAATCTGAGGATATAACCGTGTATTCGGCGAGATAGCATCAGGTGTGAGGCAGATCCTTGCAATTCAATTCTGCAGATGGGGAGCAGGTGACATAGAATAAAGTCAAGATATGTAAAATATGTAAAAAAACGTTACTCAGCGTTTGAGTCCGCTCAATCATGACCTCAGCGACATCCATTTTTTCTCCAGTCGAAGCCGACCTACATCTACTCACTACAGCGCTCAAGCAGCTTGTAGGCGCTCGTCATCCTATTCTCTACGCGGCTGCTGAGCACTTGTTTGGTGCTGGAGGGAAGCGCCTGAGACCGGCTATTGTCCTATTGATTGCCCGAGCAACGATGGCAGCGGAGGATATTACGCCAAAGCACCGTCGTCTGGCCGAGATCACTGAGATGATCCACACCGCTAGTCTCGTCCATGATGATGTGGTGGACGAAGCTTCAACCCGGCGCGGAGTGCCGACGGTTCACAGTAGTTTTGGCAACCGCATTGCTGTGTTGGCCGGTGACTTTCTGTTCGCCCAGTCGTCCTGGTACCTAGCCAACCTCGACAACCTAACGGTGGTCAAGCTGCTCTCCCAAGTCATTATGGATCTTGCTGAAGGTGAAATTCAACAGGGTCTGAATCGATTTGACACGACGTTGTCAATTGAGCAGTACTTACAGAAAAGCTACTGCAAGACGGCATCGCTGATTGCCAACAGCGCTAGAGCCGCTGGCGTCTTGAGCAACGTGTCCCCATCAATGGAAGATCATCTCTATCACTATGGACGTCACCTGGGCTTAGCGTTCCAAATTGTGGATGATGTACTGGACTATACGGCATCTGCCGATGCGCTGGGTAAGCCGTCTTGCTCAGACCTGAAGAGCGGTAACTTGACAGCCCCGGCGCTCTACGCCCTAGAGGAAAAGCCCTATCTAGCGACCCTAGTCGATCGCGAGCTTTCTGAAGAGGGTGATCTTGAGAAAGCGATCGCCCTCGTCGAGGATAGTCAGGGCATTCAGCGGGCAAGGGAACTAGCCCGTAGCCACGCCAATTTGGCAGTGGAGCATCTAGCGGACTTGCCTCCCTCCGATTGCCGACAGACGCTGATTAAGTTAGCGGACTACACCCTTAGCCGAGCCTATTAAAGCTTTTCCATTCTGCCTTGGAAGCAAAAAAGATAAGCTATTGGCATTGCGATCGCGCGATCGCCTCGTCTGACGTGCTGTTTGCGACAGTAATGCCACATGCATAGCCAAACTGATTCACCCCGCTGGCAAATTATCCCTTCCGTCGATCTGCCAGCGGTCTTCGTTGAGCAGGTTGGTCAGCACTTGCCCCATGATGGTCAGCACTTTGCCCCCGTAGTTGCCCAAATCCTGTGGTCACGCGGCATCTGTGACCGTCGTCAGATCGATCCGTTTCTAGATCCTCAGCAGTATTCCCCCACGTCTCCCTTCGCCTTCGGCGCAGCCATGACCCAAGCCTGCGATCGCTTCACCACGGCCCGCGATCGCAGAGAGAAGGTGGCTATCTGGGGCGACTTTGACGCCGACGGCCTCACCGCAACAGCTCTGCTGTGGGAAGGACTCGGTGCCATCTTTCCGGCTGACCGGCTGACCTACGTCATCCCCAATCGCCTCACTCAATCCCATGGGCTAAACCGCGACGGTATTGATGCCCTAGCCGAAGAGGGCTATTCTCTAATCGTCACCTGTGACACCGGCAGCACCCACGCCGAAGAAATCTGTTACGCCCGCGAGCGCGGTATCGACACCATTGTCACAGACCACCATACGCTACCCGATACCAAGACAGCCCCCTTTCCAGCCGTTGCCCTGATCAATCCACGCAGCCTACCGCCGGAGCATCCCCTAGCGACGCTGTCTGGCGTGGCCGTGGCCTACAAGCTGATTGAGGCGCTGTATGACCACTGGAGCATGCCAGGCTCCCCTGACTTCCTTTTAGATCTCGTTGCGGTTGGGTTGATCGCCGATCTAGTAGAGCTTCGAGGCGATTGCCGCTATCTGGCCCAGCGCGGCATTGAGCAGCTGCAGCGGCGGCAGCGCCCAGGTCTCAAGGCCCTGATCCAACAGTGCCAGCGCAGTGGCGATCGCCCTGCGGACATTTCCTATGGGCTAGGGCCGCGCATTAACGCGGTCAGCCGCATTTATGGCGATGCTAGCTTTTGCGTCGAGCTGTTGACCACCCGTGATGAAGGCCGAGCCGCCTATCTCGCGCAGCAGGCCGAGTTAGCCAACCAGCGGCGGCGATCGCTACAGCAGCGAATCCTGCAGGACGTTGAGTCCCGACTAGACGGGCTGGACGCAACCACACGGGTTATCGTTCTCAGCGATGCTCAGTGGTCTGTGGGGATATTGGGGTTGGTTGCCGCCCAGGTTGCACAGTGCTACGGTCGGCCCGCCCTCCTGCTACAGGAACCAGCACCAGAAGCTAGTCCAGCATTAGCGCGGGGTTCAGCCCGCTCAGCGGGGAGGCTAGATCTCTATGACATGGTGCGTCACCATACCCACTTACTGCACCAGTTTGGCGGCCATCCCTATGCATTAGGGCTGAGCCTCCCCTCCGAAAATATTTCGCTGCTGCGGTCAGCCCTCAACCGCCAAGCGCGGGTCACACCCACCCCAGATTCTCTGCCCACCGCAGACGCCATTCTGACGGTTCAAGACATAGGGCCGCTGCTGTTTCAAGCCCTCAAGCTGCTGGAGCCGTTTGGCATAGGGCATCCTATTCCTAGGCTGCTGCTGCAACGGGTCTGGTTTGCTGATTCCTGGAGCCCAAAGCAAACCGATCTGCGGGGGCAAAGTACCTACTACTCCCGCACGACCTGCCGCCTATGTGATGATACCTGCCCGGAGGGTCATCCCGCACTTTGGTGGGGCCACCGCAAAGAAGATTTGCCTGAGGAACGCTGCCATGCTTTGGTAGAACTCGATTTCGATAGCTACCGCAAGGAATATCGGCTGCGCATCATCGCCATCAGACCTGCCGAATTCTCTGGAATTCAGACCGAGCTGTCAGCGGTATCACAGGCTGAGGTGCCATTAGAACCGCCTGGGCCTCAGACGTCAGCGCCAGTTGAGGTAATGGCGCGATCGCTCTCCGTATCGCCAGAAGCGATTTGGCAGCAGCTGATGGGGATAGCAAAGTACCTCAGCCGCACCAAGAGCACCACCACCCTAGACGAGCTAGCGAAGCGCCTTGGCACTGGCAAGGCTGTGCTGACCTTGGGGCTAGAGGCGCTGAGCAGCCTTGGCATCAATGTCGATCAGATTCCAGTAGACGACGTGGTCAGTCTGCATATGCACCTTACCCTTAAAAAAGCGCCGCCCGCTCAGCAACGGACGGCGCTCTATCGGTTTTTATCAGGTGCCCACGAGGAGCAATTTCAGCATCGGTATGGCCTTGGTATTGCCATACCGGTGTTAGAGGATGCAGCTCACGGTGAGCCGTTCAACGATGTTGTTGACATGTGCCAAGGCCAACTGTAGGTCGTCATTTGTGTAAAAGTCCTCAACTCGGTGCTGGACCTTGCCTTGATCGAATAACACTAACGTGGGTAGCGATCGCAGGCGGTAGGCGTTGGCCAGCTTAAGATTGTCATCCGCGTTGACGTTGATAATCTTGAGTTGGCCATCCCAGTCCGTTTTGAGCTGGGCCAGCATCGGCTCTAAAAGCCGACACAACCCGCACCAGGGGGCCGAGAAGTGGACTAAAACAGGCAAACGGCAGTTTAAAACATTATGATTGAAGCTTCCTTCATCTACAAGTGTGATCATTGTTGTTTTTTATATGCGTTTATATCCTGAGAAGGAATAGCATTGGGTCTCCCATAGTAGAATCGCCAAATCCAAACCTTCTCTATGGGATCACATTCTATAGGAATCTTCGAGTTAAAAAAACCGTATTTTATAAGAAAAGCTACTACAAATCTTAATCTGTGACATGTCTTGATTTTTTTCTAGTACTGGTCGCGCCTTTACAGCATCAATCCACTGGCACTCTTCACCATCAGCGGATGTGCCCACCACAGCAGCAGGATAAATATCACCACTCCGAGGTATGCCGGTCGGCGGAATTCACTCAGCTTCAAGGTTTGCTTCCCCTGGGCGATCGCCAAGAATGGAACCACCGACGTTCGCTGCCGTGCCGCCTCGAAGGCATCACCATAGCGCTGTGCCATTCGCCGATCCCCATGCCATACCGCAAACCAGTGGTGCAGAATCAGGCCCGCTGAAGTCAGCAGCGTAAAACTTGTCCCCAGCCACAGACTATGGGCCACACACCAGATGACCTGTCCCACCATTTGGGGATGACGGGTAATGCGAATGATTCCAGTTTCATAGAGGTGGACTTGGGGCTTTTGAACGGCGGCAATCTCCAGCAGGTTGAAGGTGGCCGGATATAAAAATATGAACGAGATGGCCGAAAGTATCCATACTACAGACCACAGGCCCGGAATCCCCTGGAGGTTCCAAAGCTGCAGCCCGTCGTAGCGATGGCGAATGAAGTATGCCACGAGCAGCACCGCTAAAGGCAAGCTGACTAGGGCAAACCCCACGCGATACAGCCTCGGCCCAACGCGTTTCTCCCCCCAGGGGCGCAGGGCCGCTAGACCGCTGTGGGCGATTGCAAACCCGAGCAGCATGAGGGTCATCGTGATGTGACTTGGGGTCAGCCAATTGGGTAAGAAAGCAGAGGCGTCAGCCATTGCAGCTAAAAATTTTGGGGTAGTGAGACAACCAATCTCCGACATCACGTCATCTAAATACAAGCATTACCAATAGGAACATTTCCCTATATACAGAAGATACCTTAAGATTGTTGTAAGAATTTGGACTCATTCAGAATCAATCTGTTTGCGACCAAACGTTCCGCGACAACATTTAGGAGGTATTCTATGGCGCTCGTACCAATGCGGCTAATGCTCGACCACGCCGCTGAGAATGGCTACGGCATTCCTGCATACAACGTCAACAACATGGAGCAAATCCTGGCGATCATGCAGGCCGCTGATGAGACAAACAGCCCTGTGATTTTGCAGGCCTCTCGCGGTGCACGCAAGTATGCAGGTGAGAACTTCCTACGCCACCTGATTCAGGCTGCCGTAGAGACCTATCCCCACCTTCCCATCGCCATGCACCAGGACCACGGCAACAGCCCGGCCACCTGCTACTCGGCAATTCGCAACGGCTTCACCAGCGTGATGATGGACGGCTCCCTAGAAGCTGATGCCAAAACGCCCGCCAGCTTTGAGTACAACTGCGACGTCACCCGCAAGGTCGTCGAAGTGGCCCACGCCGTCGGCGTTTCTGTTGAAGGTGAGCTGGGCTGTTTGGGCTCACTCGAAACCGGCATGGGTGAAAAGGAAGACGGCCACGGCGCTGAGGGCGTGCTCTCTAAAGAGCAGCTGTTGACTGACCCTGATGAAGCGGTTCAGTTTGTAGAAGCGACCCAGGTGGATGCTTTAGCCGTTGCCATTGGCACCAGCCACGGCGCGTACAAGTTCACCCGGAAGCCCACTGGTGAGATTCTCGCCATCAGCCGCATCGAGGAGATCCACAACCGCCTGCCCAACACCCACTTGGTGATGCACGGCTCTTCGTCCGTGCCTCAAAAGTGGTTGGATATGATCAACGAGTATGGCGGCAAGATCCCCGAAACTTACGGTGTCCCTGTTGAAGAAATTCAAAAGGGTATCAAGAGCGGTGTTCGCAAGGTGAACATCGACACCGATAACCGTCTAGCCATCACGGCGGCGATTCGCGAAGCGGCAATGAAGGATCCGTCTAACTTTGATCCGCGCCACTTCATGAAGCCCTCCATCACGTACATGCAGCAAGTGTGCTCCGATCGCTACACGGCGTTTGGTACGGCGGGTAACGCAGACAAGATCAAGCAGATCGACCTAAATGCCTTTGCGACTAAGTACGCTAGCGGCGAGCTAGATGCGAAGGTCAAGAAGGCCGTCACGGCGTAGATCAATCGCCCCGTAACGGCAGGGTCACAGCATGCTGTGACCCTGCCATCCCACAATCAAATCGTCCTACAGGTTGACCTCATCCACCTGAAACCGCCTATAGATGGCCGTGAACACCATGTACGCGGCATAAGCAATAAACCCAAGGGCGATTAATATAAGCCCTTCTGTTCCATAGGACCGCTTCAATAGCTGCTGCAACGCCTCCTGCAGCCCTCCAGCAGGCTCCACACTGGAGGTGATAGCCGCGCGGATAAACCCGACACCAATCACCAGAATAGCGACCCCGCGAGCGGTGTAGCCCACCTGAGCCAGATAAGTCGCCGCCCTTCGCAGCCACCGGTAGCTCGTGCGGTCGAGCAGGTCACAGGTGCTCTTAAATTCGGTGATAAACTCCCCAGACACCGCGCCATAAATATAGATCGCCCCAATACCAAAGATAGTCAGCGCCCCTAGGGCGATAACGACTTCTCCGAACCCGTATTGCAAAATCTGAGACACCGTTTCATTTAAAGCATCGGTTTCTACCGGTTCAGTCTCAAGGGCAAAATCGGCTGATTCGTAGTCCAAATTGGTGTATGCAAGCCCACTCATCAAGTACCCTATTCGCTGAGCGACGCTTTTGACGTTGAGCTTTCGATCATGTTCTGGATCTGCGATCGCCTGCACAAAGCGCCAGAATCCATAGCCGAGCAGCCCAACAGATAGCATTGTGACAATGGCGGCACCGAGGGGCTGGCGCAGCAGCACCAACAGCGCCTCTTCCGTACCCACAATAACGACTGGGTCACCTAACGCCGCCCGCAGGGCTAAAAAGCCCACAAAGAAATACACAATACCTTTGCTGGCGTACCCTGAGCGAATCCAGTATCGGACCGTTTGCCACCTGAGGCACCAAAGCAGCGCTTTCTGACTCTGCTGTATCCACGAAATTATCCACGTCATGCTGATGCGCCACAGGAGTAACAAACCATTGTCTCCCACTGAGGGACTATGCGCTTGTTCCCAACTGCCGCAGCTGAATCCGCTTGCATAGGCTTTCGACGGCGAGCAGCAAAGACGCCATCATTTCAGACCCTTCGCTGTAATCTGCAGGAACCAGATTGTCGACGCGCTGACTCTTTGTCACCTTGTGCTTTTTGGCCCAATCAGAACCATCCTTGTTGACACCGATAGAGGTGCCCCCGGCTGCGTTCAGCAGCTCAAAACAAGGTAAATCCGATGTACCATCGCCGACATAGATGATCTGGCTGAGGGGAAGCCGCAGCTCGTCATCAGCCACATCGTCGTAGGCGAACAGCAGGTCGTCTTCTGAATGGGAATCAACCCCTTTAGACAGGTAATGGAGGTATCGCGGCTTCTCAGCGTGGCTCACATCATGCTTTAGATGAACAACCTCTCCGGATTCACTGTAGTGAAACTCGCAGCCCCACATGGCCGTAAACTCCTCAGCAATTGTGGTGTTGCGGGCAATCTCCACAAAGCCGCTGGTAATCAAGTAAAACTCTAGCGTGATCTCGGCGTTACTGTCCCGACAGCACTGCCGTAGGCGGCCAAACATTTCGGGGACTCCAGGGAAAGGGACATGCTGCTGGCCCACGGCTTTGAAGAACTCTGAGGTAATCTTCTTGCCTTCAGACTGCCGCTTTGATTCGTCAACCAGGGTATAGAAACGGGCTGGGATACCATCCCAGCCATCGTTAAGCAAAGGATAGTAGCGCTCTTCGCGAAAGGTCTTCGGTTCATGCCCCAGCGATTTGATGACGGCATCGTAGGAGTCGGGCACTAACGTATCGTCAAAGTCAAAGGCGATCGCAATAACGTTGGAAACTGGCTGAGTAGCTTGAACCATAGTGGCTATAAATCGGTAACAGAGACTATCTTTAGCTTGGCTAGTTACTTTACAATCAGCAACACTCTTAAGTAAGAACACCGGGCCTAGTCAGCCGCCAAAGCAAATCCGCTCTGTTCAGAGCACCACGGCCAACTTCGATAAAATACAGAACAGTATCAACAGGCATCTATCGTGACGAGAACAACTGGGCCTAAAATCGTCGTGGTTGGGGCAGGGTTTGCTGGCCTCAGTACGGTTCGGCATTTGGCCAAGTCGGCGGCAGACATCATCTTGATCGACCGCAACAGCTACCATACGTTTGTGCCACTGCTGTATCAGGTCGCCACTGGGTTCGTTGAGCCGGGGGTTATCGCTTACCCGATTCGTCATCTTCTCCGCCGCTACCGCACCGTTCGCTTCCTGCGGGATACCGTCACGCAAGTGAATTTTGACAGCCAGATAATAACCTTGAACGGCGGCTCCCTGGGTTATGACTATTTAGTGATAGCAACAGGTAGTCAAACCCAATTTTTTCAGGTTCTTGGTGCCCCTGACCATACCTTTCCGCTGCGTACCCTCAATGACGCCGTAACCCTGCATCAGCAAATCCTGCGCTGTATTGAGGCAGCGGTAATCCATCCAGAGGCAAGGAGCTCTCTGCTGACTTTTGCTGTTGTGGGGGGAGGACCGACGGGGGTTGAAATGGCCGGAGCATTGGCCGAATTTGTCAACGAAAGCGTGATGAGGGATTATCCCGAACTCGGGCAGATCCAAGCCCGTATCTTGCTCATCCAGTCAGGCGATCGCCTCCTACCGGGGTTACCACCCAAGTTAGGCCGTCACGCAGCGGCTCAGCTGCGGCGGCGAGGCGTCAAGGTGCATTTAGGCGTCAAGGTGAACGCTGTCTCTCCCACCACAGCTAAGCTCAGCGATGGCCTATCGGTGGACACCGCTACCGTTGTTTGGGCTGCTGGCGTTAAAGCAAGCCCGCCAGCCCTAAATGCGATCAGCCAGACGAAAGCGGAAAAAATTTTGGTTCAGTCAACACTACAGCTTGATGGTCATCCTGAGGTTTACGTTATTGGGGACACCGCTGAGGTGGAGCAGGAGCCTCTCGTTGGCGTTGCCCCGGAGGCGCTACAGCAGGGCAAAGCCGTCGCCGAGAATATTCAGCGGCAAATCAACGGGCAGCTCCCCAAGCCCTTTCAATACTTCAACAAAGGCCGCGCTGCGATTATCGCTCGCAATGCCGGTGTCGCCCACCTGCTAGGCCGACTGCCGGTAACGGGCGTTCTGGGCTGGCTGACGTGGCTTGGGGTTCACCTTTATTATCTACCGGGATTCTTTAACCGGGTTGTTCTGCTCATGAGCTGGCTGCGAGACTATGTCTTACGCGATCGCGCCCACCGACAGATCTTTGAGTTTCGACAGCCTCAAGATATGGTAGACCTTGGGCATCTCGACCCGACAGAGATCGGCCACGGCCGTTAAGCTAGCCTTTAGCATTTTCTGACCTCGCCAACCTCGCTAACGTATAGCCCAAATCAGGAGTCATTTCATGCCCTACGTTACCCTTGCTGCCCGCGTTTTTCTCTCAATTATTTTTATCAAGGCTGGCATTTCCCATCTGTTGAGCTTCTCTGGATTCCAGCAAACCATCGCCAGTAAAGGTCTTCCTCTAGCGGGGCTAGTCGCCGCAGGGACAATTGCGTTTTTGCTGGTGGGTGGGATACTTCTGGCGCTTGGCTTTAAAACCCGTATTGGGGCAATTTTGCTAATCGTCTTTCTGGTTCCCACAACGCTGCTGTTTCATAACTTTATTGCCGACCCCTCCCAGACCAATGCCTTCCTCAAGAATCTAGGATTGATTGGTGGCTTGCTCATGACCATCTCCGCTGGGCCGGGTAAGCTCAGCTTAGATGCTCAAGCAGATCGGGTTTAGGTCGAAGGTCGTGCCAGCTATCCTTCACCACAATGGTCATCAAAGCGCTGTCAGTAGCCATCGTCCCTGGCGACTAATTCCGCCCATGACGACATCAGGGCAGATGCAGATGGCCATTGACAGCTGGCTATTGCGGCAGTGTGAGCAAGGACAGCCGCCGACGCTGCGGTTTTATCGGTGGGAGCGGCCTACCGTTTCCCTGGGCTATCTGCAAAAAAGCAGTCCCGAGCATTGGATCATGCTGCAGCAGAACTATGGGTTTGACATCGTGCGCCGCCCTACGGGTGGACGGGCTGTGCTGCACTGCGGTGACCTCACCTACGCTGTGGTGGCCCGATACCAACAGGGACGCCGCAGAGAAATTTACCAACATCTGTGCGAGTTTCTGATTCGTGGCTGGCGATCGCTCGGCATTGAGCTCCACTATGGCGAGGCTGGCCACAACTATCGGCATGAGCCCAACTGCTTCGGTGTTGCGACCCCAGCCGATTTGGTAGATTCGCAAGGTCATAAGTTTATTGGTAGTGCTCAGCGCTATGGCCGCAATACCCACCGCGATCGCCCCGTGCTGCAGCATGGGTCTATGCAGCTTTCCCCCAACGCTGAGCTGTTCACGGCGCTGTTTGCCGAGGCGGCACCCAAAGCCCAGTTCTTGCATATAGACGATAGCTTGATTGCCAAAATCATCAAGACCCTAACAGCAGCAGCTCAAACCTGGTTCAACGTTGACGTTATGGTTCAGCCGCTATCCCCTCAGGAATTAGCTGCCATTAGAAGCTGCTGCCTCACTGACGCTGGCTGCAGTGATGCTGATGCTGTCCGCAGTGAGGGTGATGCTGAGGTGGGTTAGGCCGCAGGCCAGAACTATAGGACGATCGCAATCAGAAAGACTAGGACCATGATTGTCAACAGACAACCAATCCACGACGGTGGTTCTAGGCCGATGTTATGGTTGCCGCCCCCGCCCCCGCCTGAGGTAAAGGGAGCCTTCATTTCCCAGCTCGGTTTGAGGACAAAGCATTACTGCCAATAAAACGGGGGAGCTCCAAAAGCCCCCCCGTTCTAGATCAACGTAAGCCTAACAGAACAGTCGAACTAAGTCCCCATCGTCCAAGAATTGATGTACTCGGTTTGCTCTGGTGTCAGCTTATCGATGGCAATCCCCATCGCCTGCAGCTTGAGCCGTGCAATTTCCTTGTCTACCTCTTCAGGAATGGAGTGCATACCCGGCTCTAGGGAGCCCTTGTTCTTCACCAGGTACTCACAAGCCATAGCCTGGTTGGCAAAGCTCATATCCATCACCGCGCTGGGGTGGCCCTCAGCGGCTGCCAGGTTAACCAACCGCCCCTCGCCTAGCACAATGACCGACTTACCAGTTTTCAGATGGTACTGCTGGGTAAAGTTGCGCACCTCGGTGACGTCGTTTGCCATCTCCTTCAGGGATGCCAGATCGATCTCGATATCAAAGTGACCCGCGTTACAGACCATTGCCCCGTCCTTCATCACCTCGAAGTGCTCTTGACGGATAACATGTTTGTTGCCGGTAACCGTGATGAAGATATCCCCCTGTGACGCAGCGATCGCCATGGGCAGCACCCGGAAGCCATCCATAGATGCTTCAATCGCCCGCACAGGATCGATCTCAGTGACGACGACGTTGGCACCCATGCCCCGCGCCCGCAGGGCCGTACCCTTGCCGCACCAGCCGTAGCCAACTACCACAATGGTCTTACCCGCCAGCAAAATGTTGGTGGCCCGCAGGATGCCATCTAGGGTGGACTGTCCCGTGCCATAGCGGTTGTCGAAAAAGTGCTTCGTGTCAGCGTCGTTGACGTTCATGGCAGGAAACGTGAGCACCCCATCGTTGAACATGGCCCGCAGGCGCACGATGCCGGTGGTGGTTTCCTCAGTGGTGCCGATTAGGTCCGGGAGCTGCTCTTGGCGCTCCTTTACCATCGTTGCCACAACGTCGCTGCCGTCGTCAATAATGATGTTGGGCTTGTGGTCCAGCGCGGTCTGCACATGGCGGTGATACATAGCATTGTCTTCACCTCTCTGGGCATAGACAGAAATGCCATAATCTGCCACCAGACTGGCCGCCACGTCATCCTGTGTGGAGAGGGGGTTGCTGGCAATCAGGATGGCGTCCGCACCAGCGGCTTTGAGGGCAATCGCCAGATGAGCTGTCTCTGTGGTGACATGACAACAGGCCACTAGCCGTACTCCAGCTAGCGGCTTCTCTGTTTCAAAGCGCTCTTTAATTTGACGCAGCACCGGCATTTCGCGACCGGCCCATTCAATGCGCTGTTTCCCCAGTGGCGCTAGGGAAAGGTCTTTGACATCGTGGTCTAGTTGGGTAGTAGTAGTCATAAGCAGATTGCGACGAAGTAACTGTGATTGGAAAACGGTTCGGCGAGTTTAGCAGAAGCCATAGCGTAGCGATTCGCACTCATTAAATAGTAGCGGTTTCTGCAGATGCTGACGATGAGCCTATATTGTCAGCATTCCGTGCGGTGCGGCATAGGATGCTACATTAGCATCCAGATGACTGTGCCTCGTTTGTATCCATCGGTTCTAAATACGCAGCTATGGAGCCATTGACCTCCGCCCAAATCGCTCAATATCGCTCCGCACTGGCCACTGTCTCTGATGCACTTCTGGCATTAGATATGGTTGAGGACTGCGAAGGCGACCTCGAAGATGCCGCGATCGCGCTGGCACTTCAGGTGGGACAAGAGCCCAATCGCTCGGATTCCTGGTTAGATGGACTAGCGAAGCGCTGGCGTGTTGCCCTTTGTGATGTGGATATCCAAGCTCACATCCGCGAGGGCAGACTGGCAACTGCAGCCCAAACCCTCGTCAATGCGGTGACCCTCCCACCAAGACTGGTGACGCTGGTGGTCATCTACGTCCATCAGCAGGGAATAACTGAGTTTTGCCACGCATTAAACGTAACGTTGGACCCGTAACATGAGCCGTTCTGCCGTCCTATGGCATGTGCTGCGAACCATGAGCTTTGCTGTCGCAGTGGCGGCTCATCCCGCTGCCGCTCAGGAGGCTCTGGCCCTGTGCCCTACTCAGTTGGGAGCCCGATTAGAGGCGATCGCCGCAGAGCAGCTGGGTGATCGAGCCCGCTGGGGTGCGCTCGTCCAGCCCCTGGCAGAGGATAGCCCCACCCTTTACGCCTCCAACGCCCAGCAGTACTTTACCCCCGCCTCCAACGCCAAGCTGTTCACCTCCGCGGCGGCGCTGGCGCACCTAGGGCCAAAGTTTCGCATTGCAACCGCAGTCTATACCGATGCACCGGAAGCCCCTCAAGGCGCTGTAGATCTACGGCTGGTAGGTCGGGGTGACCCTAGCTTTGACAGTGCCGACCTCCAGCTGCTGGCTCAGCAGGTGAGTCAAGCTGGCATCACCCAAGTCAACCAGATCATCGCCGACGAACGCTACTTGGGCGATCGCTTCATCAATCCCACCTGGGACTGGGAAGATGTACAGTCGGGCTATGGGGCTCCCGTCAACAGCCTGATGTTGGACCAAAATGCTATTGGGGTACGGC
>JBARYO010000817.1:0-9379 GCA_049647905.1 Elainellaceae cyanobacterium
TGACATGGATGAACCGACTCATTTGCCACTGCGCGACGAAATTCTCCCAATTGCGCTCTATATTTCCTCCGGCAATGCTGTAGCTCAAGAGCGCCACGATGGCGATCGCCGCCAGGACGCCAAGCCAGCGAGAGTCTAGCAGCTTGAGTTGCCAGCTTGGAGTATCAGGGGCGGTTTGGTTGGGGCGTCGTAGTGCCAGGTAGGGCAGCAGTGCAAATGCTCCAACGCCGAAGGAGGCCGCTGCAAAGGGCCAGGCGGGAAAGGACTGCGATCGCCCATCAATAATCACCAAGCTGCTATACAACAATGGCCATACGCCCATCAGGTTGAACAGCGTGACAATAATCGGGTTGATATCACCCCAGTTTCCTAAAGATAAGTCTCGAATTAGAGATAGCGTATCGGGCTGGTCAGGCGGTGCCAAAACGAATGCATAGCCAATGAGTCCTATCCAAAGCGCAAAAAACGCGAGTTGCCGTGCCATGAGATGCTCTCAATCAATGCCTGCGTAAAAGACCGGAGGTCAGTACTCCTGTCTACATTGATAATTATGTCACTAGGTATGGTTTTGTACATATCGATCACGCTACGTTACAGTTCGTCAAAGCTATCCCGGACTTCCCTTAAGGTTAAGTATGGCAAGGTATAGCAACCTCGAATGATTCGTGGGTGCTATGGGTAACTTGGAGGCGTCGGAATGAACACAGTCTGCTTACTCAACGCATATGAGGCGGGTCGCCGCGACTTTACCGGCGTTGATCTATCCGGCGCGAATTTAGCAGGTGTGACCCTAATTGGGGTAGATTTATCCGGGGCAAGTCTGTCTGGGGCAAACCTATCGCGTGCCTTTCTCACCGGGACAAACCTGTCTGATGCTTACCTCAATCGAGCAGACCTACGCTATGGCAAGTTGAGCAACGGTTGCCTAGAGGGAGCCGATTTAACACGGGCAAAGCTGCAGGGTGCGTTCATGGTGAAATCAAACTGCCTACGGGCCAAGCTCAGTGGGGCCAATTTGAACCACACAAACCTGCGCGGGGCACTACTACGAGAAGCGAACTTTTGCGGAGCAAACTTATTCGGCAGTAACCTTCGCGACGCGGATTTGACCCAGGCCAACCTAAACTGGGCTAACCTTGCGGCAGCGCGTCTAGGGGATGCCTGTCTCGTCGGGGCATCGTTGACTGATGTAAATCTCACCGATGCCTATTTAGATGGCATTGATTTGCGGGGTGTCGAGCTCAGCGCTACTGCCCTGGGACAAGCAAAGCAGAGAGACGTCAACTTAGAAGAGGCCTTGAGAATTGCGACGGCTGGTCACCTGCAATCTCGGTCATGTAGAATGCGCTCCCAGTCTCATTATCATTTCACCCTATCGGCATCTGTAAAGAGTGGCCCCGCAGGGCCATAAGGTTTGCTCAATACCCCTATGGATACGGCTCTTATTGCGATTTGGGTTACTGCGGCGTCAGAAGAGGACGCAGACGCAATAGCCACTGCCTTAGTCGAGCAGCGGTTGGCGGCTTGCGTGACGATCGCGCCGATACGATCGATTTACCGGTGGCAAGGGACCATTGAGCGATCGCAAGAGTGGCAGCTAACGATCAAAACAACGCAAGCTCGGTTTGCTGCAGTGGAAGCGGCTGTGCAGCGTCTCCATCCCTATGATGTTCCGGAGGTCCTAGCCGCAGCAATTTCAGATAGTTCATCAACCTACGCAACCTGGTTGGTTGACCAGGTAACGTAGGCTCAAACAACCTTGCCTCAGAATGTCTAGAGCATTGCGCCAAACAAAGACGCAGCGTCTGATTTCAGCTGCTCAGCCTTATCCGTTTTTTCCCAAGGTAGATCCAGATCAGGTCGCCCGAAATGACCATAGGCAGCAACGTCTTGGTAGAAACGGTTGTTGCGCTCTTGGGGCAACTTCGTCAAGCCAAACATCTGAATAATACCGGCTGGCCGTAGCTCAAAGTGTTGCTTGACCAGGGTGAGCAATTGATCATCGTCAATACGGCCCGTGCCAAACGTCTCGACTAGGATGCTGACCGGGCGTGCGACACCGATAGCATAGCTAAGCTGCACCTCGCATTTCCCAGCTAAACCAGCCGCGACGATATTTTTAGCGGCATATCGGCAAGCGTAGGCGGCACTGCGGTCAACCTTAGTGGGATCCTTACCGGAGAAAGCACCGCCACCATGGCGAGAGTAGCCGCCATAGGTATCCACAATGATCTTCCGTCCCGTCAGGCCAGAGTCTCCCTGGGGCCCCCCGATGACAAACTTACCGGTGGGATTGACGAGAAAACGGGTACTGGCGCTAGGCTTGATATCTAAATTGGACAGTACCGGTTGAATCACCTGCTCCCAGAGATCATCCCGAATTCTGTTTTGAACGCCGGCGTCGTCAGCCACGCCTGGTATGGATGGGGCATGCTGGGTCGAGACCAAAATCGTATCGATACCGACGGGCTGGCCGTCTTCGTAGGCGATGGTGACTTGGGTTTTGCCATCGGGACGCAGGTAGGGCAGGACATCAGCCTTGCGAACTGCCGCTAGTTTTCGAGAAACGCGGTGGGCAAGGCTGATGGGCAGCGGCATGAGTTCAGGTGTCTCGTCGCAGGCAAAGCCAAACATCAAGCCCTGATCCCCAGCGCCGATGCGGTCAAGGGCTTCGTCGCTGGAATCTTCTCGCATTTCCTGGGCGGTATCTACCCCCTGGGCAATGTCAGGGGATTGGGCATCGAGGGCGACGAGAACGGAGCAACTGTCGGCAGAGAAGCCATTGGTCGCATCGGTGTAGCCGATTTCGGCAATCTTACGGCGTGCCAAATCGACGTAGTTGACCTGTGCTGCCGACGAAATTTCTCCGGTGATAAGGACAAGCCCAGTATTGACGACAACCTCAGCAGCAATACGGCTGCCGATATCTTGGGCTAGTGACTCATCTACAATAGTGTCTGAGATTTGATCGCAGATTTTGTCGGGGTGCCCTTCGGTAACAGATTCAGATGTAAAAAGGTAGCGGCGTGGCAAAGAAACAACCTCACAACTTACTTGGGATGTACAGCTCAAACACAGCAGGCCTCAGCCCAAAAGATCTTTTGTCAACGGACATCTGTCCAGAAGCGCTTCAGCAGGTCTGTGAATTCCGACTAATTCTACCTGGTCGTGACCAGAAAAAACAGGTCCGCTACGAAGATGGCTGTAGCTGGGCCAGGGATGGGATAACCACATCCGCCTGGGCTAGGGTACTAGAATCGCCCCCTCCGCGACCGACCAACACACAGCCCGCCGTATCAGCCTGCCTTGCCAGATCGATATCTGCCAACGAATCGCCAACCACCAGCAGCTGAGATGGTGCCACCTCCAGCTCATCACAAGCCTGGGTCAAAAAATCTGCCGTTGGCTTCACCACCTCGCGATCGCTTCCCATGACGAGGTGAAAGTACGAGGACAGGTTGTAATGGTCCACAAACTCTTTTACATTTTCTGGGGTATCTGCTGAGGCAATCCCTAGTCGGAGCCCAGAGCTATACAGCCGCTGAAGACAGGGAACGGCATCTTCGAACGGGGGCGTATGTCCAGCCTTACTGCCCCAGCCCCTATCCGCCTCCATAAAGCTGGTGTGAACAAGG
This sequence comes from Elainellaceae cyanobacterium, assembly GCA_049647905.1. GTDB lineage: Bacteria > Cyanobacteriota > Cyanobacteriia > CAKZMO01 > CAKZMO01 > JBCCAG01. The sequence continues at coordinate 3,636 of JBARYO010000817.1, forward strand.
GCGATCGCCTCTCGCCAACCCCGACCCGTTTCGGCTACGTAGGCCGCAGCAGCCACCTCGGTTTCCCAACGGGTGCCAACCGCCATTAGACCAGCAGGATCAATGCCATCAGCCGAAATCCCCATAGCCATTAACAGCGGTTCTTGGACGCCAGGAATACGAGCATCAATAAGCCTAGTCCGCTGTCGGGCCAGATTGGTTAAAAAACTGCCGACATTAGCAAGCGTGCCGTCCTTATCGAGCAGGACGGCACGGATATTATCGAATTGACGGTGGCCATCGTGAGTAGATTGACCGTCGCTGCAGTGAATTGAAATCACGGCTATGCTCCATATCTCCCAGCAGCAATAGGGTCTAAGTCAAGCTGCATAAATCATGAGCACTTTGCCCACAGGGCTAGACCTCGCTCACGAGTTCCTCATCCGCAGCGCCATTTAGATCGGAACCCTGAGACTTCTGCAGCACGCGCTCTCTGTACTTTTCGGCCATTTCATCGGCCTTGTCGTAGACTAAGTCTGGGTTTTTGACCATATCACCCGGCTCAGGCTCAAGCTGCTTCGTCGACAGAGAAATCCTGCCCCGTTCAGCATCAAGGTCGATAATCATAACCTTAATCTCATCATTCACGTTAAACACGCTGTGAGGCGTATCGATGTGGTCATGAGAAATCTCAGAGATGTGCAGTAGACCGCTGACACCGCCAATATCGATGAAGGCACCGTAGGGCTTAAGGCCGCGCACGTTGCCGATAACAACTTCACCCACCTCAAGGCGGTTCATCTTGCGCTCAACAAGGGCACGTCTATGGCTCAAGACCAAACGATTTCGGTCTTCGTCCACCTCCAAAAACTTAAGCGGCAGTTCTTCTGCCACCAAGTCTTCCTTAGGTTTGCGAGTACTGATGTGAGACCCCGGGATAAAGCCCCGCAGTCCCTCAATGCGCACCAAAGCACCACCTCTATTGGTAGCAAACACAGCTGAACGCACGGTGGCATCCTCGGCCTTAAGCTGTCGGACCCGTTCCCAGGCACGCATGTATTCTATACGACGAATTGAGAGGGTCAGCTGACCATCTTCGTTTTCATCTGTCAGAATAAAGAACTCTCGGGTTTCATCTGCCTGTAAAACCTCCTCAGGGCCATCAATGCGATTGATGGACATCTCCTGAATTGGAATATAGGCAGCGGTCTTAGCGCCGATATCAATCAGCGCTCCCCTTGGTTCCAGGCTAAACACGGTACCCGCAACAACATCACCAGGGCTGAAGTGATAGTCGTACTGATCGAGCAACGCAGCAAAGTCTTCGTGCGTGAAGCCAATATTAGTCAAATTGTCTTGTTCTTTTTCTACTTGTTCCACCATGCGGGCTGTTCCTGATACCTGTCTCCGTTAGTGCTACTGCGTTAAAGTTTGGGTTGCCTCGCGCGCTTGAGCGCCAAAGTGGCGCAAAAAGCCAGTCTTAGCCCTGCGTTGCAGCTAAATACTCGTTACCCAGCTTTACTTGCTCAGAAAGCCTATTATAAGCCCTATTGCTTCCAGTTACCAAAACTCGACAATTGATTTCACTGAAGCAGCAGTCAACGGGATGACGTGTATTCCGGAACATCAGCTGATTCCGAGTCCATAGGCCGTAAATCGGACTCTGTACTTTTGAGGTGGTCGAGTTCTTCAACGAAATCACGAATACCCTTAAACTGCCGGTAGACAGACGCAAAGCGGACATAGGCAACTTCATTGAGCTGTCGTAGCTGAGCTAAGACCAAATCACCCAGCTCTTGGCTTGTTACCTCTCGACCGGCTCGCTGCTGGAGATCAACCTCAATCTCATCGACTAGATTCTCCTGCTGAACCAGCGACAAGTCAGTTTTTTCAGCGGCTCGGGCTACACCGCGCAGGAGCTTTGAGCGATCAAATGCTTCACGATTGCCGTTTCGCTTGACAATCGTAATCGGCACAAATTCGATGCGCTCGTAGGTTGTGAACCGGCGTTCACAGTCTAAGCACTCCCGACGGCGACGAACGCTCTGACCTGATTCGGCTGAGCGAGACTCTAATACTCTATTGTCAGGAAACTGACAAAATGGGCACCGCATAATTTATGACCTTCGTAACCCTGAACTGTCTAACGATACCGAGAGCAATGATTGGGAGATCACCCCCCCTACTGAGGCCCAGGGTAACACGAATAAACGCTATCTGTGCCGTGCCAGGCGCAAGTAGACGCTATTTTTAGCCCATAGGCGTAACCGGTGAGGAGAGTTACCGGCATCCCCACCTTGAAATGCCCTTCACCTAAAATCATAATGCTCCACCAGCTTTCGTTGGCGGAGCATTATATTAAGCGCAAATACCGTGGCAAGCCCTATAGAATGCCTAAGAAACTCGACGGGATGTTAACAGATTACCTATTAAGCCTACTTTGTTAGTCTTTTTCGTTAGTCTTTATTGATTCGAGGCGGCTTTCGAAAGGCAATGGCAAAAAAGAGAACACCAAGGGCACCAGCTAAAACAAGAATGTATGCGACACTCTCCATGAAGATAGATCCTCTGTCAGTTCACATTACTGATTAGTCTATCATCAATTCACGCGCTGCGAGCTCAAAAAAACGGTCCAGAGCCAATCCTTAACTGGATTGGCTCTGGACCGTTTCACATCGCGATGGCAAGTCTGCCATAACGCTACGAGTTCAGCACACTATGATGCCTACGCGATCGCTCTAGATGGGTTCTTCACGGCGGGTGGTCTTGTCACCAACCTTCTGGAAGAAGCCCCACTCGACTTGCTCAGGAGACAGATCAGGGTCAACTCCAGCAAACACATCGCGGAACAGCGTACGAGCGCCGTGCCAAATGTGGCCAAAGAAGAACAAGAGTGCGAACACGGCATGGCCAAACGTAAACCAGCCGCGGGTGCTTGTCCGGAAGACACCGTCAGACCCAAGGGTCTCAGTATCAAACTCGAACGGTTCTCCAAGCTGTGCTTTACGGGCATAGCGCTTGACAACAGCAGGCTCAGTAAACGTCTGTCCACCTAGGTCACCACCGCTGAAGGCAACCGTAACGCCCGTCTGCTCAAAGCTGTACTTTGACTCGGCACGGCGGAACGGAATGTCAGCGCGGACAACACCATCGTCATCCACCAGAATAACTGGGAACGTTTCGAAGAAGTTGGGCAAGCGACGGACGGTGAGCGATCGCCCTTCTCCATCGGTGAACTCAGGATGACCGAGCCAGCCTTGAGCAATACCGTCACCCTTGATCATTGGGCCGACACGGAACAGACCGCCCTTAGCAGGGCTGTTGCCGACATAGTCGTAAAACGCCAGCTTCTCAGGAATACGTTCCCAAGCGTCAGCGTCAGACAAACCAGATGCGACACCGCTCTGAACGCGCTTATCGATTTCCTGCTGGAAGTAGCCACTATCCCACTGATATCGGGTCGGGCCAAACAGCTCGATAGGCGTTGCAGCGCTGCCGTACCACATCGTTCCTGCAACAACAAATGCCGCGAAGAATACTGCAGCAATACTGCTAGAGAGTACAGTCTCAATATTACCCATCCGCAGCGCTCGGTAGAGACGCTCTGGTGGTCGCACCGTCAGGTGAAACAGACCAGCAATAATGCCGACTGTGCCCGCCGCAATATGGTGGGCCACGATGCCACCAGGATTAAACGGATCGAATCCTTCTGGTCCCCAAGCTGGCGCGACAGGCTGCACGCTTCCCGTAAGACCAAAGGGATCTGACACCCACATGCCCGGTCCCCATAGACCCGTGAGGTGAAATGCCCCAAATCCAAAGCAGAGGAGTCCAGACAAAAACAGATGAATACCAAACATCTTAGGAAGATCTAGCGCTGGTTCCCCAGTGCGAGGATCTCTAAATAGCTCCAGGTCCCAATAGACCCAGTGCCAGCAAGCCGCTAAAAATAGCAGGCCAGACAGCAAGATGTGGGCGATCGCGACTCCTTCTAAAGACCAGAAGCCTGGGTCAGTCGCTGCCCCACCCGTAACGCTCCAGCCACCCCACGAATCGGTCACACCAAGGCGAGCCATGAACGGCAAGACAAACATGCCCTGACGCCACATCGGGTTCAAAACGGCATCGCCCGGATCAAAAATAGCTAGCTCATAGAGCGCCATCGAGCCAGCCCAGCCCGCGACTAGAGCTGTATGCATAAGGTGAACAGAAATCAGCCGGCCTGGGTCATTGATGACAGCTGTATGTACTCGATACCAAGGTAGTCCCATCGACTACGCCCCTCCTATCTTTCTAAACAATGTTAGGCAGTTTATTTTAGACAGTTTGACAATTCAATTGTAAAAATGAAAGTGTATAAAGAAGTGTAACCACTGACCGACGCTATTGCAAGTAGTCGTCGAGGGACCAATGGGTCCTACAGGTGAGTCCACTTCAGTTGAGGCATTCAGGAGCCAGCGTTGTGACGAGTATCAAGTTTGTTGATGAAGACATTGAGGTTGTCGCGGCGAATGGAGCGAACCTGCGATTTAAGGCTCTAGAGAACAATGTCGATATTTATACCTTCACTGGGAAAATGATGAATTGTGGGGGGTATGGCCAATGTGGAACCTGCATTGTCGAGGTTTTGGAGGGCATGGAAAACCTTTCACCCAAAACTGAGGTGGAAAACCGCAAGCTCAAGAAATACCCAGAGACCTATCGCCTATCCTGTCAAACGATGGTTAATGGACCGACCTCGATTCGGACCAAACCCCAGAAAAAATCCTAGCAGCGTCCTTGCCGTGGATAGCTCCGATTGGGTCAACGACACTAGGGCAAGTTACCCCTACCGCAAGGTGGTATGATTCTGGCTGAAGCATTGGGAGGCTAGAGCCAATGGAAATCAACGATTTGGGTTTCGTTGCAACAATTCTGTTTGTCTTTGTACCGACGGTATTTTTGCTGATTTTGTTTATCCAGACCAAAGAAGAATCGCGATAGATCTTGGACGTGACAGATGTCTTGGGTGATGGGCTAAGCTTTGCAAGCCCGTCGCCCTAATTTCTGATACCGCTGGGTCGCGACGTTGGGAGCCTTATAAGTCGGTTGTGCTCCAGTAATTTTTTTGAGTCTACCTCAGCTCCCTCAGTAGGCATTTACTGGAATCTTGAGGTATTTACTAGGATCTTGCTTGCCGTAGGTCTGCATGAATACCGCCCGGTGGGCTGAGCGATCGCATTTAGGGACAAACCGCTTGGGGCTTTGCATTGCACGCACAGAAGCTATGTCCGCAGCCCCACCGCCATCACGCATGGCCTAGTGAGCGTCGTACGGCCTTAGAGGATGTTTGAAAAGTATCGGTTGGAGCGGTATGCTCCTGCTTCACCCCCCTCAATCTCCCCTTGCTAAGGAGGGAAGTTGGAGTTCTCCCCCTTAGCTTTGGCGCAGCCTGCCCGAAGGGCGTAGGGGAGTTAGAGGGGGTAATGCAGCACTTTTGTGACTTTTCAAACGCCCTCTTAGCTTGAGGTAGTCCGTAGAGGCGCTAGACTACCCACTAGGAACCCGCTCGATCTGAGCATAGCCGCTAAAGAGCAATTGCTTGCCTCGGGTTTCTAGGCGGTTGATGCGTAGCAGCACGCCGTCTAGGTCGAAACGCTCGAGATCGACCATGCCATTTAAGATTTCGACAAATGCCTCAGACAAGACCTTAGACAGCCCCCGTAGATCGTCAGGCACGGGGTCAGGGACAAACTCAGCATTCTGAAATAAAACGCGCCGCCGCT
>JBARYO010000818.1:0-2217 GCA_049647905.1 Elainellaceae cyanobacterium
GGTGGAGGTAGAGATTGAGCCGTTGCCGCAATCTCCCAACCAAGTTGGGCTGGACATGGGCATCACCAGTCTAGTCACGCTGAGCACAGGCGAGAAGGTGGCTAACCCCAAGGGCTTTAGGGCTAAATATCGCAAGCTGAGAAAAGCTCAAAAGGCGCTGAGCCGGAAGCAAAAGGGGTCGAATAACCGCTACAGGGCGCGGCTTAGGGTAGCTAGAGTACATGCCGAGATAGCCGACGCTCGCAAAGATATGCTTCACAAGCTGACAACCAGGCTGGTGCGCGAAAACCAAGCGATCGCCATAGAGGATTTAGCCGTGAAGAACATGTTCCGTAATCACAAGCTGGCGCAGGCCATTAGTGATGCGAGCTGGGGAGAACTGGTGAGGCAGCTTGCCTACAAGTGCGAGTGGTACGGGCGGGAGCTGGTCAAGATAGACCGCTGGTTCCCTAGCTCTAAGCGCTGTGGCAATTGTGGTCACGTTGTAGATAAGCTGCCGCTCAATATTCGAGAGTGGCAATGTCCTGAGTGCGACGTTAAGCACGATAGGGACGTAAACGCTGCTGTGAATATATTGGCCGCTGGTCTAGCGGTGTCAGTCTGTGGAGCGACTGTAAGACCCGAAGAGAGCAAATCTCGGAAGGCGGGTGCTACGAAGCAGAAAAGTCTTGGAGCAATCCAAGAATCCCACGTGCTTTAGCCGTGGGAGAAGTCAATCGCGCTCATGATGCTCTGGCTGCTGCGGGCTGTCCACCATAACAGGCTCTTGGTATAGCGGCACAGTGAAGGTCACCGTAGATCCTAGACCTTCGCCCATGCTAAAGAAGTTGACCACGCCGCCCATAGCCTCTACTAGCTTTTGCGAAATCACTAGCCCGAGCCCCGAGCCGCCAAACCGCCGCGTCCGGGAACCATCTACCTGACTAAAGGATTGAAATAGCTTGTCTTGATCTTCTAAGGAGACGCCAATACCCGTATCGGCAACGCCCAGTTTTACCATCCGGGGCCGATTCGCATCTTGTTGCCCCTCTTCTACATCTGCTGAAATGGTAATGCTACCCTCGTGGGTGAACTTAATCGCGTTGCCCACCAGGTTAAGCAACACCTGCAGCAGCCGCTGGTAGTTGCCGTACAGCACCACGCGATCGCGGGTGGCGGGGGTCAAGATTTCGTAGCGCAGCGCCTTTTGTTCGGCCTGGGTACGGGTGAAATTCTCGACATTTGCCAGCAGCTCATCCAGGGTTACCGGGTTCATCTCCAGCTGCATCTTACCCGCCTCAATGCGGGCGATATCTAAGATATCGTTGATGATGTTGAGCAGGTGAACCGCTGAGTGGTAGGCCTCGTTGATGAATTCTTCTTGCTCTTCTGGATCGTCTGCCATACCGTCCATCACCAGCTTTAAGAAGCCAATCATGGCGTTGAGGGGCGTGCGCAGCTCGTGGGAGGTGTTGGCTAAAAACTCACTCTTGAGCCGGGACGCCTCTTCCGCTTGTTTGTGGGCCTCCTCTAGCTCGCTATGCTTTTTCAGCAGCTGTTCGTTGGCCTGTAGCAAATCCACTGTGAGATCGCGACTCTCGGCAAACAGCGTTGCGTGGGCAATACCGGTACCAATCTGCCGGGCGAACTCCTGCAGGAAGGTCACTTCTTGAGGCTTGAGCTGTTGAGCTCTGCTGGCTTGCCAAATGACAATCAGGCCATTTGCTTCGTCTTGATATACCGTTGGGATCGCGATCGCTTGACAGCCAGCGACGTCACATCCGTGGCCCATTTGCGAGTAAAGGGTTGGGGCCAGCGTGGTAATCGCCTCTAGGAGCTGGGGCTCCTCAGTGAGCGTTAGCGGCTGATGCTCCAAGGGTGCCAATGATGGGCTGTGGTACTCGGCAACCGCACCGAGCTCTTTGCGCCCTGGCTGACAGGGATAGATCAAACAGCGCACGGCATCTAGCGCTGTCCCTAATCCATCCACAGTTTTTTGCCAGATGGTCTCAATATCGAGGGTGCGACGGACATCCCACGCCGCTTGGGCTAGCCTTGTTTGATAATCCTGGACGCAATTGCCAGTGGCAGGGTGGTCAGGGTGCTGAGCAATGGCGATCGCCTCTTGCTCAGAAATGACTCGGCAGACCCCGCCTGTGACCACGACGCGACGCACATACTGGGTCACAGGCAAATGCGGACTGATGGTAAGACTCATGAGGACATGTTGCCCTTGGG
>JBARYO010000819.1:0-12771 GCA_049647905.1 Elainellaceae cyanobacterium
GGCTCAGATCTCTCGCTTTATTCAGCGCGAAAAGATTAAGGCGATTTTGGATGCCTCCCATCCCTACGCAACTGAAATTTCCGCCTTAGCGATCGCCGCCGCTAAAGCGCATAATTTACCCTATCTCCGCTATGAGCGCCCTCCGGTAAAAGCGGCATCTACGGTAGAAGTCGACAGCATCGACACCATCTTGTCCGATGACTATTTGAGCGGGAAGCGAGTCCTGCTGACGGTGGGCTACCGGCTGCTGGCGCGATTTAAGCCCTGGCAAGAGCGAGCGACGCTCTTTGCACGTATTTTGCCGTCCCAGGTGGCCCTAGATGCGGCCCTAGCCGCCGGGTTTACCCCCGACCGCCTCATCGCGCTTCGGCCACCCCTATCGATCAACCTAGAGAAAGCTCTATGGCAGCACTGGCAAATTTCGCTGGTAGTGGCCAAGGCCTCCGGCGTGGCGGGAGGGGAGTTGATTAAGCAACAGGTGGCCCAGTCTTTGGACGTGACCTTGATTACTATTCGCCGCCCCAGCGTCGCCTATCCTCACCAAACTAGTCGCCTCGACGAGGCTATTGCTTTTTGCGATCGCTATTGCGCCCCTGTGGCGATTTAGCCCCTCGCCTTGATTGCTCTAGCCCCCATTTCAGGCGATCACAGCGCTTGAATCCACTCTTTGACCTCATACTCAGTCCAGATCTGGTTTTGCCAGTAGGGATCGCCTTCAATCAGCTGCTTGACGGCAGATTCACTGTCGGCGTCGTAGATGGCGAAGAAGAGGGCTAGATCTTTTGTCGGTCCAATGGTGACGAGAGTTCCCGACGCTTTTTGGGCCGACAGGCCGTCAAGATGGGCTTGGCGGTAGGGGGCGCGTTTTTCGAGCACGTTGTCGCAGTAGCTGCCCCAGGCGATATATTTTGGCATGTGGTGATAGAAAATCTCTAATGAGAGCGGGTCATAGGACATTCTCGCAGAGCGCGGGACGCTCGCCAAAGGCTACTGCTTCACGATCGCTCCAAAATCTGCCAGCACCCGTGCGTGATTACGCAGTAGTCCCAACAGCGTCAACCGATTGCGGCGTACCGCTGGGTCTTCAGCCATCACTAAAACGCTATCTGGGCCATCAAAAAATTGGCTCACCACTGGGGCGATTTCCCCTAGAGCGTTTACCAATGTGCCATAGTCCCGGCTAGCCTGCGCCTGCTGGGTTTTGGGCACCAGGGTTACCAGGGCATCGTAAAATGCCTGTTCTGAGTCTTGCTGAAACAGCGCCGTATCAATAACCTGGGCCGGGGCTAGCTGGGCCGTGTCAAAATCAGCCTGAGCCGCCAGGCGGGACGCGCGGTTCACCGTCTCGTAGATGCCTTCCAGAGTGCCATCTTGGCGAATCTGCTGCAGGAACTGGGCGCGATCGCGGACGTCGAGCAGGTCGCTCAGCGATCGTTCGGTGTATTCTGAGTCGCCCTCTCCAAGGACGGCGTTGATCAAGTCGTAGTCGATGCCCATCTCCCCGAGGAGGGTCTGCAGTCGCTGCTGAAAGAAAGCATCAAGCTGGGACTGAAGCGAGGCAGCATCCCCCGCTTTGATACGGTTGTGCCGCAAGAAGCTGGCGATCGCATCTGCGAGAAGCTGCCGTAGATTGAGGCCCAAGTTACCCGACCAGATGATGCCAACTACCGCATTGGCGGCGCGCCGTAGGGCAAAGGGATCGGATGACCCTGAGGGCACCATGCCTAAACTAAAGATGCTGACTAGCGTATCAAGCCGATCGGCTAACCCCACCACCTGCCCCGGTAGGGTTTGGGGCAAGGCGTCATCAGCTCCCCGCGGCAGATAATGCTCGAAGATAGCAGTGGCTACAGCCTCATCGTCGCCGCTGGAGCGGGCATATTTCTGCCCCATTACCCCCTGTAGCTCAGGGAATTCACCCACCATCTGGGTGACGAGGTCCGCTTTACATAGCAGTGCCCCGCGCTGAATCTGGGTCTTTTCGGGAATCTGGACCCCGAGCTGAGCCATAATCAGGTTGGCAATATCTCCAATACGATCGACCTTTTGACGCACTGAACCGATGTCCTGCTGAAACGTCACCGCCTCCAGCTGAGGGAGATAGGCCTCTAAGGGCTGCTTACGGTCCAGATCAAAAAAGAATTTACCGTCAGACAAGCGGGCACGAATGACGCGCTCATTGCCTGCCGCGATCACCGCCGCTTTATCGGGATCGCCATTGGAAATCGTGATGAAATAGGGCAAAAGCTCGTCAGAGCCGTCAGACGTCATCACTGGGAAGTAGCGCTGGTGACTTTCCATCTCCGTGATGCTGACTTCAGAAGGCAGCTCCAGAAAGTCAGCAGAAAAGCTACCCACCACCGCCGTCGGCGTCTCAACCAGATTGACGACCTCTTGTAGCAACTCAGGGGCGATACGGGCTAAGCCGTTGACGGAAGCTGCAGCCTGCTGGGTCTGCTCCACAATAGTGGCCTGCCGACGCTCTGGATCGACCTCAATGCGGGCCGCTCGCAGCGCGTCTAGGTAGTCATCCGCATGGGCAATCTCAATCGCACCGGGAGACAACACTCGGTGACCGTAGGAGAGGCGATCGCTCTGAACAATCTCTGAGCCGTTCTCTAAGGTAACGGGCAGCAGCTGGTCATCCAGCAGGGGAATCAGCCAGCGAATGGGGCGCGGAAAACGCAAGTCGCCGTTCCCCCAACGCATAAATCGCTTACCCTCTAAACCCAGTATCCAATCCGGAATCTGATCTGTCAGCACCTCTGCAGCGCTACGTCCAGCGATTTTTTGGGTCACGAAGACAAACGAGCCCTTTTCGGTATCACGCACCTCTAGGTCATCTACCGTTGCACCCCGTGAGTGCGCAAAGCCCTCTGCCGCTTTGGTAGGCTTGCCCGCTTTAAATGCCGCCTGGGCAGGTGGACCTTTCACCTCTTCTGTTCGGTCGGGCTGTCGATCGGGTAATCCCTGCAGCAGCAGCACCAGGCGTCTAGGGGTTCCGTAGATATTGATCGCCTCAGGCGTCAAAAAAGCGTCCGATAATGCAGTCGGAATACGCGATCGCCATTGGGCAAAGGCCGTATCGAGAAATTCAGCAGGCAGCTCTTCGGTGCCGACCTCAAGTAAAAACGTTGCCATGGTGACCAGTCGAAATACCAAGCTCAAAAATACTCCCATCTGCTGACCATGTCTACTGATAATATCTACCAGCAGGATTTAGCCCGAGGACGCAAGGCCGTAGGGTCACCATCTGCCTTTTATCAATTGGTGGAGCTACACTAGGGAAAGTAGCGGCGCTACCGCTGCATCAGCTTTTTTTTAGGTAGATCAGAAAACGACAATGACGCAGTTCAGTCAGACCTCAGCCTCAAAATCTTCCCCACGGCTTCGACGTCAGGCTCGACCCCGGCGAGCCTCGATTGCAGCAGGGATGATCACCTTTAGCTGGATGCTGCTGCAGAGCATTTCGATGCCAGCGATCGCTCAAGACGCAGAAGACGGGGAGCTGACCTATAGCGAGCTCTTGGAAGAGATCGATTCAGGCGATGTCACGCGGCTAAAAATTGACCCCGCTGGGACCGCTACCGTCGAGCTGCAGGGCCAAGACGAGCCCAAAGATGTCATCTTGTTCGAGGGCAGCCAAAATCAGGAGTTGCTTGAACGAGCTAAGCAGCGGGGCATTGATATCGACGTTCAACCCTCTGCCGACACCTCTGCCATTGCCTGGCTGCTGACTAATTTGCTGGTAGCGTTCCTGATTGTGGGAGGCCTCATGCTGCTGCTGCGCCGCTCGGCCAACGCTTCGGGGCAGGCAATGAACTTTGGTAAGTCGAAGGCCCGCTTCCAAATGGAGGCGAAGACCGGCGTCAACTTCGAAGATGTGGCCGGCATTGAGGAGGCGAAAGAGGAGCTGCAGGAGGTGGTGGGATTCCTGAAGCAGCCTGAAAAGTTCACGGCGGTGGGGGCAAAAATTCCCAATGGCGTGCTGCTAGTGGGAGCGCCGGGCACCGGCAAAACCTTGCTGGCGAAAGCGATCGCAGGAGAAGCCGGAGTACCTTTCTTCTCCATCTCCGGCTCTGAATTTGTGGAGATGTTTGTGGGTGTCGGAGCCTCCCGCGTCCGAGACCTGTTCAAAAAAGCCAAAGAGAACGCCCCTTGTATCGTCTTCATTGATGAGATTGACGCCGTAGGCCGTCAGCGGGGTACGGGCATTGGCGGCGGTAATGATGAGCGCGAGCAGACGCTGAACCAGCTGCTCACCGAAATGGACGGGTTTGAGAATAATACTGGTATCATCATCATCGCCGCCACAAACCGGCCAGATGTCCTAGATTCTGCCCTGCTGCGTCCGGGACGCTTCGACCGCCAAGTCGTCGTCGATCTGCCCAGCTACAGGGGCCGTCTCGGCATTTTGGAGGTGCATTCCCGCAACAAAAAGCTCTCGTCTGATGTCTCTCTCGACGCGGTGGCCCAGAGGACGCCGGGATTCTCAGGTGCGGACCTAGCCAATATGCTCAACGAAGCGGCCATCCTAACGGCTCGCCGTCGGAAAGATGCCATCACCCACTTGGAAGTGGAAGATGCCATTGATCGCATCACCATCGGCCTCACCATGAATCCGCTGATGGACAGCAAGAAGAAGCGTCTGGTGGCCTACCATGAGCTGGGCCATGCCCTACTGATGACCCTGTTAGAGCATACGGATCCGCTGGACAAAGTGACGATTATCCCTCGTTCTGGGGGCGTGGGTGGCTTTGCCAAGCCCCTGCTGCGGCGCACCGATATTGACGATGGGCTCCAGACTCGCGCGGGGCTGCTGGATCAAATCACAGTGTACCTGGGGGGACGGGCTACGGAAGCAGAAGTTTTTGGCTCAGACGAGGTCACCATTGGTGCGGCCAGCGATATTCGCGCTGTGGCGGACTACGCGCGCAAAATGGTTACCCGCTATGGCATGTCAGATTTGGGCTCATTTGCCATGGAGACTACCGGCAATGAGGTATTTTTGGGGCGGGACTTTATGACCCAAAACCAAGAATATTCCGAGGAGATGGCCACCAAGATCGACCACCATATCCGGGCGATCGCATTTCAGTGCTATGAGAGGGCACGCGAAATTATTCGGGACAACCGGGCGCTGCTGGACCACCTAGCCGATATGCTGGTGGACCAAGAGACGCTGGAGGGAGATATGTTCCGCAAAATTGTGGCGGAGTACACAGAGCTGCCGGAATCGCAGCGCAACATTCATCTCGATGCCATTGGCGAGCTATCTGAAACGGAGTCCGCTCCAGCAGAAGAAGCCATTGCCGTCAAATAGTTGCCTCTGCTTGAGACAGAGTCCCATGGCATACAGAGTCACCGCTAAGCAACTTTAAACCTAGGCAGAGTGGCGAGTCTCCTCCATGGATAGAGGGCGTTTATTGAATATCACGGAATCATGAAATTAGAGGGCGAACTACAGCGCCCAGAAAATTATTTGATTGTGAAACTACAATGGCTGACACTACAACATTAGCGACAAAGCTTGCCGACCTAAAGCTGTTTCAAAGCACGATAATTGGCATCGAGCAGAAGCTGATGGCGCAAGTCGATGACAGCACGATTCGTGAGCGGCTTGAGGGAATGTTGACGAGCGACCGCGAGAATCTTAGCTCAATCGAACAGGCGATCGCTAAGTCCGGGGCGAAGGCCTCGTCTCGCGATATTACTCAGCGGCATGCCGATAAAGTGACAGAAATGACGGACTCTTCCGATCTCACGCTATATGACAAGTTTTTCCAGCTTGAGATGCTGAAGCACCAGCAAGCCATGACAGGTCTGGTCCTGCACAAAGTTGCGCAGTCTTTGGACGATACTCTCCAGGATGCGATGGAGCCACTCAACAAGGTCAACTTTGAGAATCGCGCCCACCAAGAGGTGCTCAAGGGTGTTCTCTACTTTGTTGGCACGCGAGAGCTAGCGGGTAAAGATCCTGATATGGGGATTTGGGCCAGCGTTGAGCAGGGGGTTGCAGCGCTTAAAGGTGCAATTGGTTCGGCGACAAGCTAGCGATCGCCGCTGATACGCTTCGACATAGTTTAGTCGAAAATTAACAGTATGACGCTCTAGCTTCTGGTGGCTAGGGCGTTCTTTGTTGGTGGTGCGATCGCTACACTGATTGGAGAGTTCAAGCCTCCCCTCAATATCATGGAGAACCCCATGGCACATATTCAGATCAATCGGTTTGTCTGGTTAGCGCTAGCGATCGCCGGTCTCTTGGTTGCGGCGGTGAAGTCATCTGATCTGGCGATCGCCGATCCCAACGTAGATACCGCCGCGCCCGTCGCCGCATCCGTTTCTGGCCCATGGCAGCCTGCTAGCGCTGAAGACGAAGGTCAAATTCTAAGCTACATTTTGCAGAGTCCGCTAGGAGTGGCAGCCCTGAACCAGCTGGCGATTGAGGGGTTCATTAGCCCCACCTGCGACAAAACCTTTTAGACCCACAAGGAATTTGGCAGCCTTCAGTCGCTGCTGCAGGTGCAGTGCCCTACACCCCGTGGCGTAGATATTGCCCGCGCCTACGGTGGAATGCAGGTCACCTTCAACCGCTTTGAAGACAGCATTATTGGGTTTGAGGTGGAGCGTCTGTATGACGATGGCGAAAGCCTGCCCAGTACTGTTACCGATGCCGTCATCCAAGCTGCCGCTCAGCAGTCCGGCGCTGACCCTGCTAATTTGACGATTGTCGGGGTTGAGCAACAGACCTGGTCTGATGGCTGCTTGGGACTGGGTGGCCCCGCCGAGAGCTGTTTAGCCGCTTTAGTGGAAGGTTGGCGCGTGACCCTATCCGACGGCGATCGCACCTGGGTATTTCGCGCCAATGATAATGGAGCTCAGGTACGGCTAGAGCCGCAGTAAAGGCATTGGAGACTGCCCCTAAGGCTGTCCCAAAAACGCCAGCACGGCCCCATTGACTTGATGGGGGCAGCTCTCCGATGCCCGATGGCCACAGCCTGGAATCACCTGCAGCTTGGCGTTGGGCAGCTGTCGCTGTAGGGCATAGCCATTTTCGACCGGGAACCACCCATCTTTCTCGCCCCAAAGCACCAGCGTGGGCTGGGCGAGCGCCCCCAGGCTGTCCTGAAGTCGCCCGGTAAAGCAAGTCTCGCCCCGTAAATACTGCTGAACATCGATCAGCGCTAGCTTCAGATCGCGAGCAAAGCAAGTCAGCATACCGAAAGACTCAAGATAGGGATACGCGTCGATATGGGCTGTTTTCTGCGCTGCGATCTCTTGGGGATTATGACCCTCCCGCTGGGACCGTTGAGCAATCCATCGGGCCGCAGGCCGGGCGCGCTTGAAGAGCTGATATCGGTCGATGGCGTAAACCAAAGGCTGGGGGATGGCGGCTAGAATCCGCATGACGGCACTGGGCAGCTTTTTAGGAAAGACCGGCACGTTGATCACCACGAGGCGGTCCACTAGGTGAGGGTAATCAATGGCAACGCCTAGGCTGGTGAGCCCACCTAAAGACTGGCCCACCAGGATGGCAGGCCGATTGCACAACACCTCAATCACCCGCGCTAGCTCAACCACTTGATGGCCAACTTGAGTGGGGCGCATCGGCTTTTCAGAGAACCCAGCGCCGACGGCATCAACGCAAATCACGCGGTAGTGCTGGGCAAGGGCGTCTATATTGCCCCGCCAAGAGTAGCTCCACACCCCCAAGCCATGGGCCAGAATCAGCGGTGGCCCCTGCCCTACCTCACCGTAGGCGATCGCCACGGGCTGATCCCCCGCGTCGTCAATGACTAGACGCTGCTGCCCTTGCGGAAAGGTGGCGGCCCACCAGTCTGGTGCCCCGGCTACTGGTGCCCCGGCTATTGGCTTCGGCACGGTCACCTCAGCCGCATCGTGGAACTCATTCATCGCTGGCCCTAATCATCGCTGTACTCATCCATCGAAGGACAAGCGCAGACCAGGTTGCGATCGCCATAGGCATCATCCACCCGACTCACTGACGGCCAGAACTTATGCTGCTCGGTGTGAGTCGTGGGGTAAGCGGCCTGCTTGCGGGAGTAGGGCCGGTCCCAGCCATCCGTCATCAGATCCTGGGCCGTATGGGGCGCATTGCTCAACAGGTTATTTTCTTGTTCCACCTCGCCCGACTCAATGGCGCGAATCTCATGGCGAATGGCAATCATGGCGTCGCAAAAACGATCTAGCTCCACCTTAGATTCACTCTCCGTCGGTTCCACCATCATGGTGCCGATGACAGGCCAAGACATGGTGGGGGGATGAAATCCATAGTCGACCAGGCGCTTGGCAATATCGTTGACGCTCACGTCAGCCGACTTCTTAAACGGTCGCGTGTCGATGATGCATTCATGGGCCACCCAACCGTGGCCACCTTTATAGAGAATGTCGTAATGCCCCTCTAAGCGCTTAGCAATGTAGTTGGCGTTGAGAATGGCGATTTCTGTGGCGCGGGTCAGCCCTGGTCCACCCATCAGCGCAATATACATCCAGGAGATGGGTAAAATCGAGGCGCTGCCCCAGGGCGCAGCCGCCACGGCACCCAGAGGCTTAGTGTCTGGAGATTTGGTGTCATTTGGGGAAACGACCGAGTGCCCTGGCAAAAACGGCGCGAGGTGTGCCTTAACGCCAATAGGACCGACCCCAGGACCACCACCACCGTGGGGAATACAAAAGGTTTTATGCAGGTTGAGGTGGCAGACGTCTGCGCCAAAGTCTCCGGGACGGCACAGGCCTACTTGGGCGTTCATGTTGGCCCCGTCCATATATACCTGACCGCCATTGGCATGAACAATGGCGCAGATCTGGCAAATCTCAGCTTCAAAGACGCCGTGGGTGGACGGATAGGTGACCATCAGCGCCGCCAGATGGTCTCGGTGTTTTTCGGCCTTAGTGACAAGGTCCGCCACATCCACATTACCGTCGCGATCGCACGCAACGCTGATGACTTTCATCCCAGCCATGACTGCGCTAGCCGGGTTAGTGCCATGGGCCGACTCAGGAATCAGACAAATATGACGGTGCCCTTCGCCCCGCTGCCGGTGGTACTGTCGAATAACCAGCAATCCCGTGTACTCGCCTTGGGAGCCCGCGTTGGGCTGCAGGGAAATGGCATCAAACCCCGTAATCTCCCGCAGCATCGCGTTTAGCTGTTGGAACAGCATTTGATAGCCTTGGGTCTGATCCAATGGGGCAAAGGGGTGAAGCTGGGCAAACTCCGGCCAGGTCACCGGCAGCATCTCAGCAGTAGCGTTCAGCTTCATGGTGCATGATCCCAGGGGAATCATGGCGTTGACCAGGGACAGATCTTTGGCCTGCAGGCGGTGGAGATAGCGCAGCAGCTCCGTCTCAGAGTGGTATCGATTAAATACGGGCTGCTGTAGGTAGAGGGAGGTGCGGGCAAAGGCATCCAGCACGCCGGAGCGGGGGGAAAGTGTCCCAGGCAGCATGGGGGGCTGGGGATGGCCGAAGACCTGCAGTAGGTACATCAAATCCGTTTCCGTGGTGGTTTCATCCAGGGAAACGCCCACCGTGCAATCGTCGATATAGCGCAGGTTGATGTGGTGGGAGAGGGCACGCTCTACAATGCCCCTGGCGTCGTTTTGGTCGAAGGTTACCCGCAAGGTGTCGAAATAGGGGGCATCGCCAAGGGTGTAGCCCAGTTGTTCTAAGCCCACCGCTAGACGCGATGTTTGCTGATGGATACGGGCCGCAATTTGCCGTAGCCCTCCAGGGCCGTGGTATACCGCATACATGCTGGCCATAATCGCCAGCAACACCTGGGCTGTACAGATGTTGCTGGTGGCTTTGTCTCGCCGGATGTGCTGTTCGCGGGTTTGCAGCGCAAGGCGTAACGCGGGTTTGCCTCCGGCATCTTGGGAGACGCCTACGAGACGACCGGGAATTTGCCGCTTGTAGGCGGATTTGATGGCGAAGTAGGCCGCATGGGGACCACCGTAGCCCAGGGGCACCCCGAAACGCTGGGTGTTGCCGACAGCGATGTCTGCGCCAAATTCCCCCGGCGGTGTTAGCACCGTTAGGGCCAGAAGATCGGCGGCTACAGTGGCCAAGGCCCCCTGGTCGTGAACCTGGGCCACAAAATCACGGTAGTCGTAAATCGCCCCATCTGTGGCCGGATACTGCAGCAGCGCCCCAAAAATTGGGGTATCAAAGGCAAATTTCCGATGGTCGCCGACAATCACCTCAATGCCCAAAGGCTGCGATCGCGTGCGAATCACGTCGATGGTTTGGGGATGGCAGCTGTCAGAAACGAAAAATGCGTTGGCGTCTTTTCGCTTGCAGACGCCGTAGCTCAGGGCCATGGCTTCAGCGGCAGCGGTACCTTCATCCAGCAGCGAGGCATTGGCAAGGTCTAGCCCCGTCAAATCACTCACCATGGTCTGGAAGTTTAGCAACGCTTCTAGGCGTCCCTGGGCAATTTCAGGCTGGTAGGGGGTGTATTGGGTATACCAGCCCGGATTTTCGAGCACATTACGCTGGATAACGGGAGGGGTGATGCAATCGGAATACCCCATGCCAATAAACGAGCGGTAGATCTGATTCTTGCTAGCGATCGCCTTTAGATCAGTGAGCAGGATGGCCTCAGTCTTGCCCTCCGGAATATCCAGCGCCTGCCGTCGGCGAATTGACTCTGGAACCGCTTGGTCAATTAGCGCCTCTACGCTATCTACCGCCAAAACCTGCAGCATAGCCTCAACATCGTGCGCCCGAGGTCCAATGTGCCTCATCTCAAAGGCTGTGTCGTGTAAGTCGCTTGATTGGGGCGAGGGGGTCACTGTGCCACCGGGGACGGCTAAGGACCGAGTATCGTTGCTGGGCAGAGTCGAAATGGAGTCAGGGCTCATAGATGCCGTCAGAATTGCTGCTAAACCACTATATCTATTGTGCAACAGCGCATCGAAACAGTCTGTAACATCTGCCGCTCCCTCAGGGGTATCGGGCCTCAAAACGTGACGTCAGCACAAATTAGGAAAGCGCAATAGAACGCTGCTCCGCCACGTGGGTAAACCCTATTGATATAGGCCCTGTTGATAGCCGCGTCAAGGCTTAATCAAAATAAAACCATTCGCACTCCTCACTTGATGGGAACATTACGGTTTCTGATACCTGCCAACGTTAGCCTATTGGTAGCAAGCGCTTACCCCCTTGGCAAATCGTCAAGATTACTTTTAAAGGCCTTGCGCTGGAGCTGACATCTATAACGCTAACGTAGAGTCGAGCGGCATCGCCTAACAACAAACAGCTGAAATACGCTAGCCAACTAAGCGACCAAAATCACAATCAGGGCTTTCACAACAGAATGTAGCGCCGTCGCCTTGAGGTGGTGCTTCAGCAACCCATAGCGTCTGAACCGCGCAGACACCCCATTTATTAATTCTCGGAGCCTGGATTGTATGAGTTTTCCTCAGTCCCTAGTATCGTCCACAGTGTTAGCCGGCGCTGCCTTCTGCACAGCATCCATTCCGTTGATGGTTCTGGATTCTGAAGCAATCACGGTTCAGCTCAACGATGAACCCGTCTTCGTCGGCCAATTCCGCGACATTGCGGTTCCGTACATGGGGGTTGCAATGGCAATTAGCCTGGGCATTGGAGCTGTCCAGCTCTCAACCCTGGGTTGGCGTGAGTCTGCTAACAAACTCGAAGAGGCTGAGGACGAAGCGACCCGGCTCAAGAAGCAGCTACAAGAGCAGGTTTCCCGGGTTGAGGCCATCCAGTTCTCAGATAGCAAGCTGGAGACCGCTGGCTTGAGTGCGTTCCTAGATACCCCCAAGCCTGCGGTTGAAAATCATGCTGCAACAACACCACGGAGTGGTGCACTAGCCTATGCCCCTCATCATCATTCTAGGTTGGCGGCAAGCACGATGAAATCTGCTCGGGAAATGACTCCAGCGACCGCAATGCCTGCCGCTCAGGCATTTCACGGCTACTCTGCGTCAACGACGCTGACATCCGGCTCCGCTGCAGCGACAGGGGCGTTATCGACAGCAACGATGAACCAAAAGACATCGGTGCAGCCTTTGGACGACCTCATGACTCAGCTCAAACATGTGATGTCGCAGGTGGAAACGCTGCAGAGTCAGGGCGTCAATGCCAGCGCTCGCTTGGTTTAGTACAGCGATCGCTACTTCAAGTTTGGTAATGCATTACGTGGGGCGATCCAACACTGGCGATCGCCTCATACGGCTCAACAGAATGCCTCAGTCCACATCGCCTTTCATCCGCTCTAAGGTTTGCTGCATTTGCTCAAACATCTGCTCTGGCGTCATGCCGAACTGATTGAGCTGGGTTTTGAGCTGTTCTACGGTCATTTGTGCTGTGAAGTCTTCAGACAGCTCGAACCGCTTCATGAAGATGTGGTAACGATCCAGCACAGCTTCCATACGCTCGATAAACATCTTCTTACCTTCGCGGTCAAACTTGCCGTAGTCGCTCCCAAGTTGCACCAGCGACTGGTAATCCTCAAAGAGCTTTCGAGCTTCTTCCTGAACAATCTCAGAATCAAAAAATCCCATCGTCGTTTTCAACCCACTGCTGACGAAATACTATGCCAGACGATCGTATGACCACATCTAGACTGTAACGGGATATACTCACCGCTGGCTATCGAAAAAACCGAACTTCGCTGTGGGGTTCAGCAGCAGAAGTCGTTAAAGCCGAACTGCACCGTACTCGCAGCCCATAATAGTGCTGTGACATGATGAAGGTAAGCAGTTTATTGCCCTGGAACAG
>JBARYO010000820.1:0-1546 GCA_049647905.1 Elainellaceae cyanobacterium
GACATAGCTGGTGTCGGTGTGGAATACGCTTCGCGGGGGCCTGCTTCGCCCAACGTTGCTGACCACATTTAGCAGCGGCTGATCGGCCACTGGCCTTTCGCCAACGGTAAAGGTCAACGGCCCGAGCTGTGTGAGAAAGGCAGAAAAATCGGCATCAGAGATCTGCTGATTTCGGACAACGGCAACGCCGTGGTCTGCGAGGGCATAGCGGATGGCAGCAGCAGCGTCAGGGGTGATAGCAGTACTGTCTAGTCCGGCAAGCTCAGCGCCGAAGGGGAAGAGGGGGCGAGCATTCATGAAATGTCTGGGGTGTTTGGCGAAGTCTTAGAGAAAGGGGGCGATTTGGTCAAACGTGAGGTGGTCTGTCCGCAGGGCAGCGCCAGCAAACTTGTGATGCGCCGTGTTCTGGTTGGGAAAGGCAATGCAGGGTAGTCCAGCCCCCTGTGCCGCCGCTAATCCACCCAAATTATCTTCAATCGCAACGCAGCGACCGGCCTCCTCACTCAGCCGCTGCAGCGCAAAGGCATAGGCATCCATAGCGGGCTTGGGCTGCTCCACCAGAGACGTGTTCACCACGAGGTCAAAATCCTTAGCGCCCAGATCGGGGCTGAGAGCATCCAGCATCTGAGACACGTTTTGCTCCGAGGTTGTGGTGACCAGCGCCACGGTGAGATTTTTCTGCTTAGCCGCTTGAATAGTTTCAACGACGCCCGAGCGCGGCTTAATTTGCCCTTCCTGAAGCGATCGCTGAAACAGCGCTGATTTTGAGCTGTGAATTGCTTCGGCATCCACAGATTGACCTCGGGACTGGGCATAGTCCTCGATTCGTTTGCGGCCACCGCTCTTTTCGAGCAGTGTCACATAGTCTTCTTGGGACCAGTGCCAGTCGAGTCCGTGCTGAGAAAACGCTTGGTTAAACGCCGCCCGCTGTAGTTCTGAGGTGTCGGCGATAGTGCCGATGGAGCCAAAGAGGATAGATGCCATTTTGATGTTTTCCGTTCTGATTCGCTGAGGCTAGACGGAGCCAACCCATGTAACAGCATACATAGATGGCGCGACTTATCACAACATCAAATTGCATAAAAGTTGAGAAGGGGTCGCCTTTTCTCTGACGATCGCCTAGAGGTCAAACAATCGATCTAAATCCTCGCAAGGTTGGGTGTGAATAGGCTTATTCACAGGCATTCAAGCGGTCTCCGGACGATACAGGAAATTGCAGCCATAGTCTAATCATTGGTAAGTAATCTGCAAAAATTACTGCTTTTTCGATATAGGTAATCAGCAAATCCCATACCTTAGAAGGTAATAGACCTACTCAGTATATTTGCTCAGTATTTGGATAGCTATACGCCGATTTTCAGGGTGGCGGATGTAGTAACAGCTATCCCAATCGAACCTAAAAAAAAACATTTAACTCACAATGCAGCGCTGTCTCATTCCTGAAACATCAGTCAAACAAGATTTAACGTTACCCTTCTTTTTACTCGTTGTTGCTTTAGTCTCGTTAGCCTTCACCGCTATATTCATCAAGCTATCCCTCCAGGAT
>JBARYO010000821.1:0-2321 GCA_049647905.1 Elainellaceae cyanobacterium
TCCCATCGGAGTCGTCAACCGGAAATGCCTGTGCGAGCTGCGCCGCAAACTCAGCGCGGGTCACCGGTTGTTCGGGCCTGAAGGTACCGTCGTTAAACCCAGCAATGATGCCGGCCCCGGTCAGCCGATCGATGAAGGGGGCAGCCCAATAGTCTGATTCAATGTCGGCTAGCGGCTGCGCCTCACCGGTGGGAGCGGGGGCAGGCTCAGCTTGCTGCGTTGTCTCTCCATCGGGGCTATCTGTGGTCACTGTTGGCGCTGCCGCCGCCGTCACATCTGTCTCAGCGGGCGTCAGCGGTGATTCTAGCCTGTTAGCAGGCGCGACAGCGACCACAGGTGGAAGGCGATCGCCTTCTGGACCCGTTCGCTGCCGGAGCACCACATCGTCCTCGTCTTGGCTCGCCGCTCTAGATACTCTAGAGTCCTCATCACCGCGAATGATAAGACTCTCTTCGGGATCATCGCGATCGCCTCGAACAAAGCCAAATAGCGTCCCGCCGTCCCCACCTGCAGAGTCACCAATGCCCTCTGAGCCATCGTTGAGGCGCTGGCTTGAAAAGATTTGACCTGTGCCTAACCGCCCTAGCCCCAGAAACAAAACGGTACCAATGGCAGCAAAGGCAATGACACTAGCAATGAGTTCGTCCTGCCGTTCGTCGCGAGGAGGCTGGGGCTGGGGATTTGGATTTGTCATGATAGTGCGCAGTAGGCTCGGTAAAGTGCTCTCGAAATTTGATTGCTGAAAGCAGCTTGGCTAGCTGAAATGTCCAAACTGATGCGGCTAGCCTCGCCGTAAGACTAGCCCAACAATAACCGTAATTCAAACCGAGATCATATTACCGGGGATAGACGTTATTTCATCTATCGTTTTTGAGCAATTTTTGGATCTTTTAGACCTCAAGCGCGGACTTTGCCTCACAATTCTGAGATTTTTGCGACGCATTACGGTCTAATTCACTCATAATAGAGAAGCGGCACATCAAGACCATACCCCTTACGCTGCTATGTTTTTCTCGGCGGGCATTACCCCGTGATCTACCTATAGCTTTAGCGACAGGGTGTCCGGCGACAATGGGCCTGAAGGTGAGTTGAGTGATTTGATATGTCAGAGAAAGCTCAGGTATGTCCTGTCTGTGGCGTTAAGATTCTTGCTATGCTGGGCGGCGATCGCGTTTTGTTTTCAGTTGGTCCGCCGGGCACCCGCAAGGATCTATGGAACAAGGTTTGTCAGCATGTCGACAAAGCTGACTGCATCAACCAAGATGCTGGCTAAACAAGGCACTAGTTAAGCAGGTCAGCTAATCTGAGCTGAATCGATGCCAACATCTAGACTGTGGGCTACTGCAGCGCGACAGCAACTCGGTCACAATTATCCCGACTACTATGCAAGATGTAGACGCATCGTCTCTAGAGAATTCCGTGCGACAGCCCGATGCCGAAGTGCAGGTTGATGCCGCGCCGCCAGCAGAACCATCCAAAGCTGATATCGAAGCCTTGCCGGGGGTGGCGCTATTTCTGGGGGAGCGGCTGAATACGGACGCATTTGAGGCCACTGATGCTTTAGCGACTGAACCCCTAGTGATCGCTCTGGGGAAGCAGGGGTACGCAGTGCTATTTTCCTATGGCGCAGCGGTGCTGTTTGGACTGGAGCCTGTTGAAGAGGCCGCTCTAATCGCGCAGCTTAGCTCGTTTGTAGATGGCTCATTCCCAGATGCTGAGGTTGAACGGGTTGAGATCCGATTTCACTCCGATGCGGTTCGAGCCCACAGTGGCAAAATTTGGCTCCAGAGCTTCAGCATTGAACAGGTTCAGCTTGTTGCCGATGTTCTCTCAAAGAGCGTCGTCTTGGCCCATTACGAAAACCAGATTGCTGCCATCTTTGATCAGCTAGAACCCTTTTCCAAAAATCTGCAGGCCAACACCAAAAGCGATCGCTGGAGCAAGGATCTGCTGCGCCAGCTGGGGCGAAACCTAGCGATTCAGCATAAGATAGTGGGCCGTGTCGAGATTATCGACAAACCCGATCTGCTGTGGGATTCACCTAGTCTGGAGCGCCTTTACTCTAGGCTTGAGGACGAGTACGAAATTAAAGAGCGTCATACCGTACTGGAGCGCAAGCTGGAGCTCATGACGCAGACCGCCGAAACAGCGCTAGGTCTTTTACAGCACAACACCAACTTACGGGTGGAGTGGTACATCGTCGCTTTGATTGTCATAGAGATAATTTTGTCTCTCTATGACTTGTTCCTGAGGTGAGCTAACCCAAACCCAAAGCAGCCGATTGCTAGGCATGTAGCGAGTGACGCTCAGAATCCACTAAG
>JBARYO010000822.1:0-2770 GCA_049647905.1 Elainellaceae cyanobacterium
CCCTCGGGGCCTCGGGGGCTGTCTTCGGACTGTTTGCCGTGAGTGTTTTAATTCGGCTGCAGTGGAGCTGGCGGCGGCTCGTGGAGGTGATTATCTTAGGGCAATTTGTCGTCTCTCAGGTGCTCAATGAGATTCAGCAAGTTGGGGTTGCCGACGGCGTCAACCGCATCGCCCATCTTGGCGGAGCTTTAGCAGGAGTGCTCTTAATTGTGGGACTGCAGCGCCTTACCGCCAAGCTAGAGGCAAAGTGAAAGCAGCAGTGGCGTGGTCAAAATCTTGACCTCAATGCTCCCTGATGATGCAGTAATGTAGTGCCAGGGCTATTTTAAATGCGGAGTAACGGAATTGGGGGATATTTTTTCAGGCCAGTCTAGTCATCTACTGTGGCTTCTCGCCGGGGTCAGCGGCATCTTACTGGGCGTGATGACGGGGGAGCTGGTTGTGGCCGCTTTGGGTCTGGCTGCTGTCATCACATCAATTGCCGCCCTGACGGTGTTCTCGCTAACCCTACAGGTCACAATCTGGACGGTCTTGGCCGTGGCCCTTGCTGTTGTGCTACGCGGGTTCGTTCCCAGCCCAGCTGGAGATTTGAGGCCCGATACCCACGCCAAAGTCTTGCGGCCCATCTATCCGGGCCAAACGGGGGATGTGGCCTATCAGGGGTCGATCTGGAAAGCCCGGTGTCAAGCCCCAGATGCCAGTATTGAGACAGAGCAACCGGTGCAGGTGGTGGGACGAGAAGGAAATACATTGTGGGTTATTCCTGACCCTGGGGGGTATCGCTAACCCCGCCAGATATGGGGGTATTGTGCGATAGTGGAGCTATCTTGCAAGGAGTTGAGCGATTATGGAAGCGCTTGCTATCCTGGCCTTTTTAATCATTGGCTACACCGTTGGATCAATCCGCGTCATTAATGAGGGCTACGAAGCCATTGTCGAACGCGTCGGTCGGTATCATCGCAAGCTGACACCAGGCTTGAATTTTATAGTTCCGATGCTAGACCAGATTGTGTGGGTCGCCACCACGCGGGAGCAGATTCTAGACATCGATCCCCAAGATGCGTTTAGCTCTGACAACGTCAGCTTCAAAATCGATGCGGTCATCTATTGGCGAATTTTAGAGGTGCAGCAAACCTATTACACCATTGAAGATGTGCAAGAGGCGCTGCAAAACTTGGTCATTACAAGCCTGCGATCGCTGGTGGGAGAGATGCGGCTGGAGCAGACCTATTCCTCCCGCCATGAGATCAACCGCAGTTTGCTAGAGCAGCTGGACGACGCTACGGCAACTTGGGGGGTGAAGGTTATTCGCGTTGAGGTGCAGAACATTCAGCTGCCAGAGACAATTCAGAAATCGCTGGAGCAAGAGCGGGCCGCAGAGAGTGAAAAGCGGGCCGCGATTTTGGTTGCAGAGGGTAAGCAACAGGCGGCGATCGCTGAGGCCCAGGCCACCGTTGAGTCGGCGCGACTAATTGCTGAAGCGATGAAAGGCAAAGTCAACCCGCAGGCTGTGCTAAATTACCTGATCGCGCAGCGCAATGTCGATGCCAACTACCGGCTTGGTCAAAGCAACAACTCCAAGATTATCTTTATGAACCCAGATAATTTGACGGAGGCCATGGCCGAGATCATCAGCGATGGTCGAGATGCTGAAACTTGATCTGAGGCGTCAGGCCCAGCCACCAACGGCCCCTAGACCTGGGTAACGCTGACAGGGCGAATCGCGCCATCGCGATCCACAAGCACCCTGGGCTGCAGCAAGATTTTCAAAATCAGCCACAGTGAATGTAGCTCACCTGGTGCACAGCGGCTACGCCATTGGCCAGGACGGCAGAATAACAGTCTGACCAGCCGTCGCTGTTGATCTAGCGGTAGAGGATCAAACACCACTCGAATGGTTGGAAACTCTGCCTGCTCGGTGCGAACAATCTGCCCTGATAGCTGAATATTCTCATCCATCAGCGCCAGCTGTACCGGCACCGTTCCCGAGACGGGGGCGTCGGGCACTGACGTTAGCGCAAACTCTCCGCCCTGTTCAGAGACCATCGTGCTAACTCCCCAGTAGGTGTTGCCATTAAAGGTAATCTGGGCAATGCGGGAGATATTGAACCACTCATGCACATCTGGGCGCGGGGCATCGAGCAGAATGAGCAGCGCAATACCAATCATCATCAAATTGTAGGCGCTCCAAATCCAGCCGACGTTAAAGCCAGGGGAGCCCTCAAACAAACCGCCCTGCCACTCATCGGACAAAATATAGTTGCCTAGGTTGATCCACAGGCTAATGGCCGTCAGGATGAATGCCCCGATTAGGGGCCAAGCCAGCTGCCAATTGAATTGATAGCGATCGCTCACTGTGCCTTTGGGCGTGACCTTGAACCCGCTGCTGAATGGCCGCAGCATAACGCGGATGACCGTTAAAGCCAGGGGAAACGCTAGCACAAGGGAATAGACATCTGACAGCAGTGCTGAACGGGAGCGGTAGTTGAGCCATGAAAAGGTGCTGAGCTGTACTAGATAGTACGGCACAAAGAAGTACAGCAGCTCAGTGCCGGATGCCCGTAGGGGGACCACTCCCAGGAAGGAATAGGCCAGCGGCATGAATAGAAATCCAACTCGGGCAATGCTGCTAAACCAGTGCAATAGCCCCTCGAAATAAGCCAACCGCTGCAGCGGGCTGAGTCCCGGAATCGTCAATGGATTAGCGCTGACGAAAAACGATTGCAGCGTCCCCGGTGCCCAGCGAATACGCTGTATGGCATGGGAGGAA
>JBARYO010000823.1:0-6981 GCA_049647905.1 Elainellaceae cyanobacterium
GTTGTAGCCAGCCCCAACCCGGTACCTTGCCCAATCCCTTTGGTGGTGAAGAAAGGTTCAAACATGCGATCGCGGACCTCAGCAGTAATTCCCATACCGGTATCGGCAATAGTGACTTTAATGTAAGACCCTACAGCAACATCCGAGTTCAATCGGGCGATCGCCTGATCAACAACCACAGCCTCCGCTGAGATTGTGAGCACCCCACCGTCCGGCATCGCATCTCGGGCATTAACACACAGGTTCATTAAAACTTGGTGCAGCTGCGTCGCGTCGGCAAGCACTCGGTCTAGAGGCGGGGCCAAATTATCTGAAGCCCCAAACCCTCGGCAAATTTCAATGGACTCTGGAAAACTGCTCCGGGCCATGTCCACCACATCATTTAGCAGCGGCAGCAAATCTACAGGCGTGGCGTCCTCGTAGCTGCCCCGCGCAAAGGTCAAGATTTGTTTGACCATGTTGGCACCCCGTTTCGCACTGCGCTCCACTAGCTCTAAGTGGCTTTTAGTTTGCTCATCAAGGTGCTGATGAGGCAGCTGTAGCAATTGAGCGATGGCAAGAATGGGCGTTAGGACATTATTGAGATCATGGGCAATACCGCTCGCTAGACGGCCTAAACTCTCTAGGCGCTGAGCCTGATGAAACTGAGCCTCTAGCTGCTTCTTTTCAGTGATGTCAGTATTGACTACTAAAAGGAGCTGAGGCTGTCCCGCAATGGTCGGCATCCGAGTCCAGCGGCTTTCGACAAGAATATGGCAACCGGACTTTGTGGTTTGGGATAGCTCACCCTGCCAAACCTCTTGCTGCGTGACCGTATCCAACACCGCTTCAATCGTCGAGCGAGAGTCTCGACCAAATAGCTCATGAGCTGTCTGTCCGATGGCTTCGTCTGCCGTCCAGCCGTATAGGATTTCGGCTCCCCTGCTCCAAAACACAATGCGATCATCCAGATCACGGACAAAGATGGCGTCGGTGGCAATGTCAATTAACGCCGCCTGCTCCCGAATTTTTTGCTCCGCACGTTTGCGATCGCTGATGTCAATGCACGAGCCGATATAGCCCAAAAATGTGCCATCAGTATCGTATCGAGGAGTGCCTGTATCTAACAGCCAGCGATATTCACCATCGCAGCGCCTGAGACGATACTCCATTTCGAATGACTGGCGGGCATCGAAGAACGTAGCGTAGGTGTCGAGGCAAGCATCATAGTCGTCAGGGTGAATATGTTTAGTCCAGCCCTCTCCCACCTCTTGCTCTAGGGGCTGCCCCGTGAAGGTGAGCCAAGGCTGATTGAAGTAAGTGCAGCGATTGTCAATGTCCGACATCCAAACCATGATCGGAGCGGCATCGGTCATATTGCGAAAGCGCGCCTCACTCTCCCGTAAAGCGGCATCGGTCCGCTTGCGGTCGGTAATATCCTCGTTCACCCCGACATAACCGACGATGTCCCCCGTTGCAGAATAAATAGGCTTTGCTAGACCATAGACCCAGCGCTCTTCCCCTTGAGGGGTGAGAAAGCGAAACTCGAGGGCAAAGTCTTGATGCTCATGGACAAACCGACTCCAGGCCGCAAACACCGTGGAGCAATCGTCCGGATGAATACCCTGAACCCACCCTTCTCCAAGACTTTCTTCCAGGGTCAATCCCGCAATCTTCTGCCAGCACGCATTGGTGTAGATGCAGTGTCCTTCTGTATCGGTTTGGTAGATGCCAACTGGCGCAAACGCGGTGAGGGAGCGAAATCGCTCTTCACTGTCTTCCAAAGCTGTCTGAGTTTGACGGCGTTCGAGTAGCTCCCGGCGCGCCTGCTGATAGAGCTCAGCCTGCCGAATAGCGATGCCTATTTGTTCTGCAACCTGCGTTAGCAGCTGGATATGACCTGATTCCCACTGTCGAGGCGACGAGCAGTGGTGGGCAATCAGCAGCCCCCATAGCTTGTCTTCTTGAAGAATAGGGACTACGAGGTTTGCTCGCACTTGAAACGTTTGCAGCAGGTCCAAGTAACAGGATTTGACATCAGCGGCATAAATGTCTTCAATGGCAGCAACGCGCCCCTGACGGTATAGATTGGCGTAATTGGTATTGAAGCAATGGTCTCGGATTGTCGTATCCAAAATAGCGAGCCAGCCATCTCCCACTGATTCAGCGGCGACTACGCCATGGCTATCGGAATGGAGGCCAAAAATAATCACACGATCGGTCTGCAGAAGCTGACGCACCTGGTATACGGCAGACTGCAGAATTTGATCCAAGTCGAGAGTCTGGCGAATGGAGCGGGTGACCTCGGCAATCAGTCGCTCTCGCTGCCACTGTTGCTGAAGTTGCTCCTCCGCCTGCTGGCGCTCCTCTTCTAGCTGTCGGCGATCGCGAATATCCTGAAGCATTGATTGATGAATCTGACGCTCCCGCTCTAGACTCTCCTGGGTATGCTGGAGGCAGGCCCTCTGCTGCGCAAGTTCCGTTTTAGTTCTGTGTAGCTCCCGTAGGGCAGCTTGGAGCGGGTCATCAATCGGCGTTGGCAGCGCATGCGGTGACACAGGCCGATGGGTTGTTGTACTACTGGACTCACGACTAGCCGCACCATCGGTTCCATCACGATGCAACAACGACTGCACCTGCACCATCAGGTCCTGGGCATCAAAGGGCTTGACGATGCAGCCATCTGCCCCTGCATTTGGGGCATTCACTCTACAGTGTTTTTCGCCTTGCCCCGTCAGCAGCAAAACAGGAACCTGTTGCCCCTGGGCACGGATCTGCCGACAAACGCTAATCCCATCAAGGCGGGGCAGCACCACATCTAGCAATATCAGGTCGTAGCGGTGGGCACCGACCATCTGCAGACCCACTTCACCATCGACCGCAACATCAACGGCGTGATGATAGCTAGACAGCAAATGCTTTAGAGCACAGGCAACGGTTTGATCGTCTTCCACAATCAAAACTTTCATCGATTAGCTCCAGGCATGTATGCCAGATCTATCATCCCAGTATTACGCTTTCTATAAGAAGCGTAATCAAATATTCGATCAACAAAGTTTTGATTAAAGCAATAAACCTTAATTTATCTTGTCATACTCCACAAGTCGCTTACAACCCATTGCCACAATTCTTACACTGGGCATTTTTTTTGCCGCTTTTAGTTGCTGTCAGGCTTGCAACGGCGTAAAACCACATTGCCATGAGATCGCATCACTGAATTGAAGCGGACTTTGCTAGGCTAAGGTCGGTACGATATCAGTTGGGCGCAGCATAAGCGCCTCAAGTCATCAACGCATAGGCCGAAGACGCAAGCATGGATACTAAGACCTTTAAGCGATCGCTCAATCAATCTGAGAACTATCACCGCAAGGGGTTTGGCCACGAGAAAGACGTCTCCGGCCAGATGACGACGGAGTACCAAAGCTCTTTAATCCAGATCATTCGCGATCGTAACTATACCTTGACCCAGGGGAACGTCACGATCCACCTCGCCGAGGCCTTTGGATTTTGCTGGGGGGTAGAGCGGGCGGTGGCCATGGCCTACGAAACGCGACAGCATTTTCCCACGGAGCGTCTTTGGATCACGAACGAAATCATCCACAACCCGTCGGTAAATCAGCGGTTGAGGGAGATGCAGGTGCAGTTTATCCCGGTAGATGGGGACGTCAAGGATTTCTCGCCAGTTGAGGCAGGGGACGTCGTAATTTTGCCAGCATTCGGTGCTAGCGTTCAGGAAATGCAGACCCTAAATGACCGAGGCTGCACCATCGTGGATACAACCTGTCCCTGGGTCTCTAAGGTTTGGAACTCGGTGGAGAAGCACAAGAAAAAGGATTTTACGTCCATCATCCACGGTAAATACAAGCACGAAGAAACTGTCGCCACCAGCTCTTTTGCGGGGACTTACCTCGTAGTGCTAAATATGTCGGAAGCTGAATATGTCGCCCGCTATATTCTTGAGGGCGGCAGCCGAAGCGAATTCATGGAAAAATTTCGCTACGCCCACTCTGACGGATTCGATCCTGACCGAGATCTAGTCAGGGTCGGGGTCGCCAATCAAACCACGATGCTCAAGGGGGAAACAGAGCGGATTGGCAAGCTATTTGAGCGGGCAATGCTGACCAAGTACGGGCCGACCGCCGTAACGGACCACTTTATGAGCTTCAATACCATCTGCGACGCCACGCAAGAGCGGCAAGATGCCATGTATGACCTGATTAAGCAACCCCTGGATCTGATGGTGGTCATCGGTGGGTATAATTCATCCAACACCACTCATCTTCAGGAAATTGCTGTGGAGCACGGCATTGCCTCCTACCATATCGACAGCGCCGAGCGCATTGGTCCTGGCAATGAAGTGGAGCATAAACCCCTAGACCAGCCCCTCACTCGCCAGACCAACTGGCTTCCCGAAGGGGCAATTGCCGTTGGCGTCACCTCTGGAGCCTCAACCCCGGACCGAGTGGTATCAGACGCCATTGAGAAGATCTTTGCTCTAAAAGCCTGAGGCCAGCACAGCCAATAGAGTATAGGGCGATACCTCAGGCGATCGCCACCCGCGCTACATTACGTCTGGGGCAAGTAGTGCAGACGGGCTAAAGGTGGCAGCGTCCATGACAAAACCGGCTTCAATACCGAGTCCTGGAACAAAACCTGAGCCGATGTTGGGCCTCACATCGAGGCTCGGTTCTAGAATAGCTGTTGTTCCGCTGTCCAAATTAGAAAAGATGAAGACCGATAGACCCGGAACCGGGCTGGCGTCTGCGATAACGTATACCGGCTCCGTCGAGGCATCCGAAATAGAATCTCCGGGCAGCACACCACCAGTCACTAGGTCTCCTGAGATCCCGATTGCAAAAAGCTCGCCGGTCAGCGGGTCAGCAAATCCCATAGCAAGAATGTCGTCTGTTGTGTCATTGACTAAACCAACTACCTTAGTGGGTTCGGTAAATCCATCATCCGCGTCGGTGGCATCTAGAATAGTCAGCACCGTCGCGCTGAATGCGATTGCCTCAGGATCAGTGCTGGCATCAATAAGCGGAACAACGCCGGGCTCAACAAGGTCAGTATCTTCTATCGCATCTAAAAGCAGCTCGCCAACGGCATCCACTGAGATGGGAACAGCGGGCTCAATACCCTTAGTGCTGTTCATACCATGGGCATCGATTGAAGCCGTCAAGATGCCAGAACTCATAACAGATAGCCTCTAGTGATAGGGGATTTGCCAATTACCTCTTCTAGCGATACGCTGCTAGTCAGGACAATTTTGTACAGTTATCGGCACCCATGACTTAGGCATCATCTGAATTGCTAGCCTAGATCGGTCATTATAGCTGATAGCTGAGCTAGTGCCACCTGCCCCTTGGTAACCAAGGCTTCACCAGCTCAGCGCTTTGCCCAAGGAAATGGTAGCGCCTGGCCTTACAGTACCCATGGACATCAAAACTCACCACCTCACACTGCAGCTCCTTCCCGAGCGAGCCGTATACCTGCCGGAGCAGAAAACACTACTCATTGCCGATCTCCACGTTGGTAAATCCGAGACGTTTCAGCGCTTCGGCATCCCGGTGTCAAACCAGGTCAACCATACAACCTTGAACCGACTCATTCGGCTATGCGATCGCCTACAGCCCAAGCAGCTCTTTATCTTAGGAGATTGGTTCCATGCCAAGGAGGGCCTAGTCCATGAGGTGCGGGCGCTTTGGACTACGTTTCTGGAGACCAGGCGGATGGCGGTAGAGCTAATCGTGGGGAACCACGATCGCCATTTGCTTGACGACTGTTTGGCGGCAATGCCACCTCACGTGACGGTCGCCCCTGAAACCGAGTTCGCGGGGCTCTGGCTCACCCACGAGCCGGAACCTCCACCGACCATGGATAGCCTCACCCTCTGTGGCCATGTCCATCCTTGCATCCGCCTGCGCTCATCCCTAGATACGCTACGATTACCCTGCTTCTACTGGGATCGGCGATCGAAAATGCTTATCCTGCCCTCTTTTGGAGAGTTTACTGGCGGCTATGAGCTACCGTTGTCTCCAGACATCACGGCATTTGCCATTGCAGAAGACCAAGTGGTCGAGTTTGACGGGGCTAGGGCACCGCATCTGACGGCGTGAGGCTGTCCCACAATCCCTATCAACTGCTACGCAAACACGCGGTGCTTGAGCGACGGCATCTGGCGTCGGACCTGCTGCAGACGCGATCGCTCAATAGAGGCGATCGCTACGCCGGTTTTCTCGCCTGCGTCGGCTAGAATCATGCCCCATGGATCAACAATCAGCGCATGGCCGTGGGACTGTCGTCGACCGTAATGCCGTCCGGTTTGAGCCGGAGCAATAACGTAGCAGCTGTTCTCAATCGCGCGGGCTTGAAGTAGGATTTTCCAGTGGTCCTTTCCGGTAAAGGCCGTAAAAGCCGCAGGAATAAACAGCACCTCTGCCCCCAGCTGTGAGAGATGACGATACAGTTCGGGAAAGCGGACGTCGTAGCAAATCGATAACCCCAAACGTCCCAGGGTTTCAGAATCATATACCGGTGGAAGCGTTTGCCCAGCGACAACGGTACGGGACTCCTCATAGGTATTGCCATCCGGAAGGTTGACATCAAACAAATGAACTTTCTCATAGGTCGCGAGTACCCCACCATCTGGCCCCACGAGTTGAGCGCGGTTGTAGACGCGTCCATGCTCAATCGGCACGGGAAAGCCACCGCCAAGCAGGGTCACCTGGTATCGCTGCGCCATGCGCTTGAGAAACGACTCTGTCTCGTGGGCGATCGCCTCAGCCTGGCTGACCTTTTCATCCTCGTCGCCCAGAAATGAGAAGTTCTCTGGCAAGCAAATCAGCTCAGCCCCTTGGCGCACCGCCAAATCGATTAGGTCTTCTGCTTGATTGAGGTTGGCAGTCAGATCGGGCTGACTGTTCATCTGCACCGCTGCCGCAAGATATGAGTTCATAAAAGATGGTGACAAAACCTCTGTTTGGATTGGCACTGCTTAATGGA
>JBARYO010000824.1:0-2007 GCA_049647905.1 Elainellaceae cyanobacterium
CCGTTATTGTGCTGTATCAAGACGGCCAGGAACCGCTTGTCGTTGGGGCGGCAGACAAAGCTCCGAGCCGCGCTGACTTGCTCTTTGGCACCTACCGCTGGCTCTACAAGGTCAACATTGGCCGTCACGTCTGGAGCTTTCCCTGCGAGCTGCGCTCCAACACGACAGCGTTCAGCTTTCAGGCGGAGATAACCCTGAGCTGCTATGTCGATGATCCGGTAGTGGTCGTGCGGCAGCATGCTGGACAGGTGGATGTGTGTCAAATGCTGCAAAGCCGCATGTTTGAAGTGCTAGAGAGCGTCAGCTGCGAGTACGATATCCACGATGACAGCAGCGCCGCGATGGGGATGCGCTCTCGATTCAAGCAGCCTGTGGCGGAATCAGGATTTATGCTCCAGCTGGTTTCCCTCAAGCTCTCCTCTGAAGCCCCGATTGCAGAGCTAATCCGAGAGCAGACGCTGATTCAGCTGTCGTCGCGGAAGCAAGTGACCCTAATGGGAGAGACGGCAAGCCTGGAGCGCACGTCTTTGGAGCAATCGATTGAAATGGAGCATGTGCGCGGTCGTTTAGACGCGGCGCGGCAGCAGAGGCTTGAGCGCAAGGTACAGCTCTATAGCAAGCTGCTGGAAACAGATAGCTTGGGGCTGCTGGCGCTGCAGATCGCCCAAAATCCAGACGATATGGCAACGGTGACGCGGCTCCTAGGGGAGCAACCCCAGGCTGATTTACGGCGAAAGCTAAACATCCTCAAAGCCGTGACGGAGGAAAACGGTGCCGACGGGAGGCCCCTAGATGAGACTGAGAAAACGACGATTCAGCGGTTGATTAGCCTAGCGGAGACTGCACGTCCAGCATTGCGCAGCGCTCAGGAGGAGACCAGTGCCGCTGGGGATGCCGCGGAACCGCCCATGCTGCCGCTTGGTACGGCGGACCTGACGCATTGAGTCTTTGGGGCAATTTATCGTGGGGCAAGCTACGCTGCGCCCTGCATCAAGTGATTAGACAAGAACGTCAGCGATCGCTACATCAGCACAAAGGAGGCAATCCAGTTACCGTCAATCAGCTGCGCCCACTCTAGGCCATTGACAAAGCGGATTGTCCCGTTGAGGCGGACCACCGCCCCCTCCGGCAATCCATAGGCCCTGGGGCCATCGGGAAAGCTGCGCACGTTGGCCCCATTGCCGGAGCTAGTAGAGACAACGCTGCCGCCTCCGCCAATACCGGTGGCACCGGTGCCACCCGTCGATAGATAGGTAGACGATACCCAAGCCGTGCCAGCAGACGTGCTAGCAATCTCAGACCAGCCCCCAGAGGTGCGAATAACGCTAACTCGGCTGCCCTGGAACAGCTCCCCCACAACAGGAGCCGTCATAGCCGGTGCAGACCGAATATTCAAAACAGTGGCCGTGACCGTTGCTGCACCGGGTTGCGCAATGGGGGGAACGGGAGTGGCACTGCCCGACAAGTAGGCAGACGATACCCAAGCTTCACCCGCTGTGGAACTGGAGATCTTAGACCAGCTGCCAGAGGTGCGGCTCACCTCAACCCGCGTGCCCTCAAATAGCTCCCCCACCACCGGATAGCTTGTTGCTGGTCCGGAGCGGATGTTGAGGACATCTGCCGTGACGGTAGACAACCCTGCGCCGCCCCCGCTGCCCCCGTCGCCCCCGCCGAAGCAGCCGTTGCCCACGGCGTAGGGACCAGGATTCAATCCCAGCGCCGCTGCCGTTGAGGGTCCAACCACTCCATCAAGGGTGATATTGTTGTTGCGCTGAAAGTTTCTGACTGCGCGCTCGGTAAATACCCCGTAGTTGTTGTCGATGCCACCAGGAGCATAGTCGAGGCTTGCCAGTGCCGCTTGGACATCGCTCACCGCACCACAAAAATCCCCAGGTCCAATCACGGCCTGGGTGTTTGGGGCCGCTGTCATCACCGAAAGAGCAGCGGCAGAGCCAGCAATGCCCCGCACAGCCGACTTGGATAATCCCATCGTGATGTCGTCAAAAG
>JBARYO010000825.1:0-9192 GCA_049647905.1 Elainellaceae cyanobacterium
TTCTTAAGAGTGTCAAGCGGCCCATATTAAACGAAGCGAATGGGGGCAAAACCGACGAAACTGTTTCGCTGACCCTAGAGGACATGGCCGGGGCCTACTGCCGAGGCAAGTTTGTGGCCGAGCAAGAAGCCTTTGCCGCCGCTAAGAAAGGTTTGCCAGTGGTAATCGTCAACCCCACTGTGCCCATCGGACCAGGCGACCGGCGCATCACCCCCCCCACCCGCATGATGCTGGGCTTCCTCAATGGCAAGTACCCCGCCTATCTCAACAGCACCCTCAACCTGATCGATGCCCGCGATGTGGCCCTGGGTCATGTCCTCGCCGCTGAAAAAGGGGTGCCGGGGGAGCGCTATATTTTGGGCAACGCCAATCTCACCCTAGGCGAGCTGCTGCGCCGCCTGGAAGCGCTAACAAGATTATCCATGCCCAAGCAGCAGATTCCCTACTGGCTGGCCTTCGGCGTCAGCGCCATGCAGGAATTTATCGCCGATACCTTCACCAAGTCGCCCCCCTCAGCCCCTCTGACTGGGGTCAAGCTAGCGCGATCGCCGATGACGTTCGATAATACCAAAGCGCAGCAACAGCTGGGGCTGACGTTTCGCCCCTTGCAAGACTCTCTCAATGATGCGATCGCCGACTACCGACAGCGGGGTCTGTTGGCGCGATAAGCCCTCAAATTCAGCAGCAAGAATCGGATAGCGTCAAAATGCAGATCGCCCTACAGTGAGGGGATGCGTTGCTGCACCTATAGGTGGTATTCCAGAGTTTTTGCAGGGTTTTGGCATGAGACTTTCAGACGTGGCAGAGCTTTTACTGCTAGCGGCCCTGTGGGGCGGCTCGTTTCTACTGATGCGGGTAGCCGCTCCCGTACTTGGCCCAGTGTGGCTGATTGAGGTGCGTGTCTTGCTAGCGGGGTTGGCGCTGCTACCGGTCTTGGCTCGGCTAAATCTATTGAAAGAGCTGCGGCGCAATGCTGTTCCTCTGCTGATTGTAGGCTGCATCAATTCAGCAGTTCCCTTTGTGCTGTTTGCGTTTGCCAGCCTGTCCCTACCAGCAGGGTTTACCTCTATTTTGAACGGCACCGTGCCTTTGTTTGGTACCGTTGTGGCAGCACTATGGCTTAAGGAGCGGCTGACGCCGCCTCGCCTAATAGGTTTTGTGCTGGGGTTCATCGGCGTTGTGATTTTGGTGGGGTGGCAAGTCACGGTGGTGACGTCTAGCTTTATCATGGCGGTGGCGGCAGGTCTAGCGGCAGCCCTGATGTATGCCATCGCCGCTCCCTACATCAAACGCTCCTGTGCAGGGATTCCGGCCCTGGTGGTGATGACAGGGAGTCAGCTAGGCGCGGCCCTTGTGCTGCTGCCAGCCCTACCGTTTACGCTGCCGCAGCAGACCCCGACAGTCGGCGTTGTCGCGGCGGTTGTGGCGTTGGCGCTGCTGTCCACTGGCCTATATTCTGTACTTCCGCCTGATTCAAAATATCGGTGCCACCAGAGCGCTAACAGTGGCCTACCTGATTCCCCTGTTTGCCATGCTTTGGGGGGCGATCGCCTTGGGGGAAGCGGTGACGCCAGCCATGATTTTAGGCTGCGGGCTAGTGCTGCTGGGTACCGCGATCGCCAATGGGTTGATTACGTTCAGGCGGTACACCAAAGCAAAATCGACAAAATGAGGGGCAGGCTAAAACTTGTTGCGGGGAAGACCGACGTCTGGGCCAACAGCCTCAGCCGCATCCACGGCCTCTAGCACAGCATTCACCTGATCCGTATCCTGGGCCTCAGAGGTGGAGCCCCAGCAGTGACCTTGGGCGGCGGCTAAAAGAGAGGGGCGGCGCAGCTGCTCTAGGGCGTTGATGCAGGAAGGGCAGTCGCAGCCGAAGAGGAGTACGGCGGCATCGCTAGCGGCGGCGGAGAAGTCTAGAGACATCACCTCACCATTGGATTTGTGTGCGGCTCCATCAACAGCAGCCTTTTCGTCGCGGATGCTGCAGCTGGCCGCAGCCGTGGAGGGGCGAGCGGCGTGCTTATCGGGACGAACACCGGCGGCGGCTGCCGTCAGCGGAAGGGCAAACGCGCTGAGCGCGGTAGGCAGACAGAGGAGGGTTAGCAAAAATCGAGTTGACATGGCGGTATCCTCAGGGCGATTAGGTCTACAGGACTAGCGTTACTGTGGCTCAATCTTAGCAGGATAACAGTTGTGTTCAGGGCTGAGGAGTCAGCGGTTGAATTGGTCTAGTTTGCAGGAGCCTCTGATGCCGCAGGACCTTCCGGGGGCGGTGGTTCTACTGGCAATTCTGGAGACGATTCTGAAGTAGGCACAGCCTGCTGCCATTCGGCGATGGGGCGGTTGACTGCCGTATCAAAATTGGTGGAGACCAAATGTACCGTGATCTCCTCTGGAGCATCGTCTGGGGCATCCTCTGGGGCGTCAGATTCCGCTGTCGGTTCTGCCCCTGGGTCGACTAGGGCATAAACGAACTGGTTGCTGAAGTCATAGTTGCCCAGCACCAGCTGCCGCGTCTCCTTGTCGGAAAGGGTGACGTCAATTTTCGCCAGCGGAGCCCCAAAGCCAAAGTCCGCCGTTTCATCGGGGGAGATTACCAAGCGCTTGCTGCTGTCTTCTGTGACAAGCAAATTCAGCAGATACACCACTGTCCCGTCATCAGCTGGGCCAGTCTGGGGCTGCAGCATCTGCCACCCCCCATCGCTGCGCTCAAAGGCTAGGGTCTGTTCCTCCATCGCTGGGTCGCCTAAGGTAATCGTCATCGCCTGGACGTCGGCTTCCTCAAACTCAAACAGGGGCTGGGACGCCGCTTCGTCGCCATCGGGAGGGCGCTGGCCCAGCAGGAGCGCCGCCCCACCCAATGCAAGGGCGATCGCCACCAAAACCACTGTAGAGCGGGTAACACTCATTGTCCCAACTGCCGCTGCTGGGCGGCGGCACAAAACATCTCAATATATTGGGGATGTCCGCCAGGGAAGACCACGTTTAGGGTCAGGGATTCATCCTCATCGTGAGGGTCGCCCGGCCCCGCCGTCACCCGCGCCGTTCCATCAGAGTGATCTAAGGCCAGGGGCCGCCGCTTCACCTCGCCGCCGCTGCTGTCCACGTAAACCACTAGGTTACCGTTGCCCAGGGCCTGGCCAATGTCCTGAATCAGCTGCAAAAAGTTGCGATCGCTTCCCCCGCGTCGCACCTGTCCGTCAACGACTTGGCTCGTGACGGTGTCCCCCACGCCTACCATCAGCGGCATCAGCGCGGGGTCAAATTTCTTCGCCAGGGTCAGCAGCTCCTCGTGGCGCTGCGGGGCGCTGCGGGCGTTGAAGTCTGCGCCCAAGGGGTGCGCTCCGGTGCGCTGGTGATAGTAGCGGTTGAGCAGGGCCAGCACCCCGGCCTCTTTGATGGCTCCCTGCAGCATGAACTGAAAATCGGTGGTGCCCAGGCTGGTGCCGTCTTCGTCGGCGTACCAAACGAGTTCGTTGCCCTGGTCATCGCGCCCCAGGTTGGGGGCAAAATGTACAAAAAACGAGGCCCCTAATCCCTGGTCTGCGGCATGTTGAAGTAGGTCCTGCATCAGCGCCGCCATCTCTTGCTGCAGCCGTTGATAGAGGGCGGGCTGTTCTTTGAGCAGGCTCTGGAGGGTGTTGAGGTTGGCGGTGGGAGAGGCGATGTTGTCTAGGGCTGAGGCTGCAATACCCTGGGCGATCGCTGCTTCTGATAGCCCGCTGTCGTGGCGCTTAAAGAAGCCTCCCAAGCGGGCTTTGATGCGCTCCGGTACGGCGGTCAAAAAGGCGAGCTCGGCATCACTGACCCCTGGGTGGGAGACCGCTCCTGAGCGCGTTTGCCACTGCACCCCGCCTGCAGCTAAGCCAGGAAGATAGCCTGTCTCTGGCGGCGTTGACCCAGCCCGCTCAATGATGCCGTTTACCCCTCGCTGGCCAATGTGCTCGCCATTGGTGAGGACGTAAAAGTGGCCGTCGAAGCCTTGGGTGGCGCGGACGTAGTCTAGGTCGATGGTGCGGGTGAGGGGGTCTTTGACTAGCCCCATGCAGACGCCGTCTAGGTCTTGGATAATCAGCAGGTTTTCGGTGGTGGCGAGCCGATGGGCTAGGGCGCTGTGATTGAGAGAGAAGGTTTGCTGGTGAAGGGGCATGGGAATAGTGGGGTGTGTCGCGTCGCTCGGAGAAGCTCCCTCAGGACTATACCAAAGCGCGCAGAATTGCGTAGAAAATCTTAGGCTAGCTCAAGCCATCCGCAACCAACCAAATAACTGATTGCCCGTGAGGTTCAAATTTATTTCTGGGAGCATTGGCAAAGGGTCGTCGTTTTGACATAGCGCGGGCTGCTGCCCAGTCTGTAGACACAAAATACTTAAATCATCTGGGTCAACGAACCAGCCTAAACGACTACCATGCTCTAAGCAGTGGAGAATGTTTCCTAAAACTTTATTGGGCCGCTGGTCAGGCGAGAGGATTTCAATCGTCCAGTCCGGCGGAAGATCAAAGCGGTCGGGCACCTCTCCTGCGGGGGTAAATGGGATGCGTTCCCACCGGAAGACAGCAATATCCGGAACGAGGGAGCGCTGGCCATAGACATCCGCAGGATGACTTCCCGAAGGGTAGGTACACCTTAGCTCTGGAAAGGCATAGGCCACTTTGGGCTCTTCTGCAACATGGTTGACGGTGGCGCAGAGCTTACCCTGCAAGCGACTATGTCGTCCCTTTGGCATGGGTTTCTGAATGATGTCTCCGCTAATGTATTCGCTGGCAGGCTTGGTTTCTGATCGCTGCAGAAATTCGTCTAGCGTTAGCGGTTTAGAGATCGTTGAATGTAACCGCCTACGGTTGTAGAACACTTCAATCCATTCAGTGATAGTAGCCCTGGCAGCAGCCCTTGTTAGAAAGCTTGTGGGATGAACCAACTCGGTTTTGAGCGTGCCAAAGAAGCTTTCAGCGACTGCATTGTCCCAGCAATTGCCACGGCGGCTCATACTACAGCCAATATTAGCGTGCCGCAGCGGGTGCTTGATAGTCACTGCTGGCATATTGGACTCCGAGTGGAACAGCAAGCCGACCTCAGCAGGCTGCCGCTGTCTCAGAGCTGATTCTAGGGCCGTTAGACTGCGATCACTGCGCATATGGTCCGCCATCGACCATCCCACAACTCTTCTAAAGAACAAGTCAATGATGACAGCCAGATAGAGCCAGCCCTCGTGGGTTGAAGTATAGGTGATATCTGCTACCCACTTTTGGTCAGGTTCGCTTGCTGTAAAGTCTCGCTTCAAGCGGTTTTCAGCAACCGGTAGCCCATATTTTGAATTAGTTGTCACCCTAAAGCGACGCTTTCTCCGAGCACGGATATCTAGCTGTGCCATCAAGCGCACTACCCGACCTCGGCTGACCCGATAGCCTTCAGCCGCTAGAGCTGCCTGAATCCTTGGCGAGCCATAGGTTTGATGGCTCTCATCATAAATCTGTTGAATCTGTTTGGACAAAATCTCATTCTCCTTTTCTCTGGCAGATGCTGTGTTCTGACACCAGGCGTAGTAGCCACTCCGAGGCACGCCTAGCAATCGGCACATCATGGCTATGGGGAAATTATCCTTCTCCGCGTCAATTAGCTTATAGGATTTGAGCTCTCCTTGGCACTAGAGTGAAGCTCGCGCGAAGCAGAAGATGGATACCTTTTTTAAGAAATCTCGCTCCATCTGAGCCCGTTTAAGCTCTCGACGGAAGGTATTGAGCTCTTCCCGTTCACTGGAAGTTAGCGGACCTTGGGGAGACTGCTGACAATCTATCTTTGATTGCCTCACCCAGTTGCGCAGCGCACTCTCGGTCAGCCCCATCTCCTTGGCAA
Source organism: Elainellaceae cyanobacterium (assembly GCA_049647905.1). Taxonomy (GTDB): domain Bacteria; phylum Cyanobacteriota; class Cyanobacteriia; order CAKZMO01; family CAKZMO01; genus JBCCAG01. The sequence goes on from JBARYO010000825.1 coordinate 5,857, forward strand.
CGCGGCTGATGGGTTTACCTGACTCTTCAACGATGCGGACAGCTTCCGCTTTTTGCTCTGCTGTGAATTTTCGACGTGGTTTCTGGCTCATGGGAACATTCTCCTTGTTTATCCTCTCTTCGGGAGTGTCCACTTTTTCGGGGTAAGGTCACCTCTAGAATGACTCCCTATGGCGATCGCCTCGCTAGCGCCTTATCGCATACTCATTGGGCTGAATCTGCGACCCATGGCGACGGGCATAGACTTGGGTCAACTCCGCCCCGAAAAACAAAATTTGCGCCGAATAAAACACCCACACCAGCAGCACAATCACAGACCCCGCCGCCCCATAGGCCGAGCCAATGCTGCTGTTGCCCAAGTAGAGGCCAATCACAAACTTACCTAGCGAAAACAGCAGCGACGTAATCGCCGCCCCAAACCAGACATCGCCCCAGGCGATACGGACATCGGGCAAAAATCGATAGATGAGGGCAAACAGCAGCGTAATCATGCCAAAAGAAACGACAAAATTGATCAGCTGCGTCAGAGCATCTAGCCCCGGCATCAGCCCTTGGAGATAGCCTGAGAATCCCGTCACCACAGAGCTGATGACCAACGACACCAGCAGCAAAAAACCAATGACTAAAATCATCCCTAGGGACAGCAGGCGCTTGCGCACAAACCCCATCACTCCCATATCGGGCCTAGTTTTGACGTTCCACACAATATTGAGAGAGGTTTGCAGCTGGGCCAATACCCCCGTCGCCCCCACCAGCAGCAGCACCAAACTAATAATCGAGGCCACCCACCCCGAACTTTGACCCGGCTGGTTGGCATTTTCCAACACCGTACTCAGCACCTCAGCGCCGCTGCTGCCCAACAAAGACTGCATCTGCGCCATAATCTGGTCCCGCACGGTGGCCTGGTCAAAAATTAGGCTGGCGATCGCAATCACTAGCACCAGCAGCGGCGCGAGGGAGAAGACCGTATAGTAGGCCAGCGCTGCCGCCAGTCTAGAGGCGTCGTCTTGGTTCCACTCTTGAAAGGCCTCTTTGATCAGTCGCCAGACCTGTTTTGGACTCATAGGATTTTCCGGGCTGTAGGGTTTGGAGGTGCGCTGGATGGCACCTCAGTTCCCGGATTTTATCTGACATACTGCTGGACAACATCTATTCTCGGACTTATCCCACGCCACTACACCACGTTTACCGAAGCCGTCTGCCAATACCACAACCTCAGCACCGCCAAGTAGGCCAACAACCTGGCGATTGGGCTCCCGGTCGACTTTATGGACGCCACACCGCGCCACCCACAGCACTGTCGAAGTGCAAGACCTCCTCCCATGTTCCCAGTTTGCTGTATGGCGCGATCGCCGGTTTGTACCTAAAACAGCACTACTTCGCCAACACAAAGTTAACCAGCTTCCCCGGCACCACAATCACCTTCTTAATCTCCTTGCCCTCAATGTAGCGTTGCGCCAGCTCCGACTCCTTCGCCAACCGCTCCAGCGCCGCCTTATCCGACTGCGACGGCACCTGAATTGTGCCCCGCGTCTTGCCCATCACCTGAATCACCAGCGGAATCTCGTCTACCACTAGAGCTTCCGGGTCCGCTTGGGGCCAGGCTGCCCGGTGTACAGACTCCTTCTCCCCGATCGCTTGCCAAAGCTCCTCGGTAATGTGGGGGGCGAAGGGCGCCAACATGGCCACCAGCGTGCGGATTCCCTCGCGGTAAACCGGCGACGTCAGATCCTTGAAGTCCGACAAAGCATTGCTCAGTTTCAACAACTCCGACACCGCCGTATTGAACTGGTAGTCGCCGTTGAAATCATCGGTGACTTCTTTAATGGCCGTATGGATAGCGCGGCGCAGGTCCTTTTCGCCCTTGGTCAAGTCTGCATTGGCCTGAGCTGACTCAACCGCTGCCAACTCCTGCACCAGTCGCCACACCCGGTTCAAAAAGCGAAACTGCCCTTCCACATCCGCGTCATCCCACTCCAGATCTTTCTCCGGTGGAGCCTTGAACAGAATGAACATGCGGGCCGTATCCGCCCCATACTTGGAGAGCACTATCCCCGGCGCAATGCCGTTATACTTCGACTTGGACATCTTCTCGTAGAACACCTGCAGCGGTGCCCCAGTCTCCGGATCCGTAGGGTTTTTGGGATTGGTGACCTGGTCGGCGGGGATGTACTGACCCGTCGCAGGGTTCTTGTAGGTCATGGCCTGCACCATGCCCTGGGTGAGCAGATGCTTAAATGGTTCGTCCACAGTGATGAGGCCGCGATCGCGCAGCACCTTGGTGAAAAAGCGGGAGTAGAGCAGGTGCAAAATCGCATGCTCAATGCCCCCCACATATTGGTCCACCGCCATCCAGTCATTCACCTTGTCGGTGGAGAAGACCTGCTTATCGTTGTTGGCATCGCAGTAGCGCAGGAAATACCAGGACGAATCGATGAAGGTGTCCATGGTGTCGGTTTCCCGCTTGGCGGCGGTGCCGCAGCTGGGGCAGGACACATTCACCCAGTGGTCTAGCTTGGCCAGCGGCGAGGGGCCGCGCCCGGAGAAGGTGATGTCTTCCGGCAGCTCCACAGGCAGGTCCGCCTCGGGTACCGGGACGCTACCGCAACTGGGGCAGTGGATGACGGGAATGGGGACACCCCAATACCGCTGACGGGAAATCAGCCAGTCCCGCAGGCGATAGGTGGTTTGGGCCGTGCCGATGCCCTGCTCTTCTAGGTATTTAATGACTTTTTTCTTGGCTTTTGGCACCGTTAGGCCATCTAACGGTCCCGAGTTCTGCAGCACGCCGCTGCCGCTGTCGCTGTAGGTTTCCGCCAAAGGCTCCGCTGCTGTGGGGTCGGCATCCGGCGCAAATACCACCTGCACAATATCCAGGCCAAAAGATTTAGCGAAGTCGAAGTCCCGCTGGTCGTGAGCCGGGACGGCCATAATGGCTCCGGTGCCGTAGTCCATCAGCACGTAGTCCGCAATCCAAACGGGCACCTGCTCGCTGTTTACTGGGTTGATGGCATAGCCCCCCGTAAACACGCCAGTTTTACTGCGATCGTCAGCGGTACGCTCCACTTCGCTTTTAGCCGCCGCCTCTTTTTGATACTGACTCACCGCTTCGGCTTGCTCACCCGTTGTCAGCGATTCAACTAGGGGGTGCTCAGGCGACAGCACCATAAAGGTAGCCCCCCATAAGGTATCGGGGCGGGTGGTGAAGACGGGAATTGCCTCGCCATCAGCAGTCTCAAACTCTACCCGCGCTCCAATAGACTTGCCAATCCAGTTCCTTTGCATCAGCTTTACCCGCTCGGGCCAGCCGTCCAGCAGCTTCAGGTCTGCCAATAGC